>CALHWA010000076.1 GCA_938036845.1 uncultured Candidatus Saccharibacteria bacterium
GACTTAGACGCGCCTATAGCGAACATATCTTACTATTTTATACGTACAAAAGGAGAGAATACGCTGATTTGATGGCATTATAGCCACAATATCTTGACGCGGCTCTCATATATTGATATATATATTAGCTTTTTAGCTCACAGAGGTTTGTCTCAAAGAGCAAAAAGCAGCTCTTTGGCCTCTGGATCCGAAAGGAGATTGTCATGACACGGTACAAGGTTGAGGTTACAATGACCGACGGCAACGTTTACATCCTTACCAGGACCGTGAAGAACCCTAACGAGGCCGGGGGATTAGTAGAGCGGGCGGCAAAACAAGGCGAGTTTCTCGCCGCCAGCGATATAAATGGCCCAGCTTATGTCAACGCTAGATATGTAGTAGCGCTGTGCTACTACGAGACCGGGGCTGAATAGCCCACCAACACAGCCCACCATATCACCACGCCTGATCGAGTACTCTAGAGTATTCTCGGGCCTGGAAGCCCGATTTGGCCGTGGCAGTTGGTGGGCTGTGTTTTTGCCAAGAAAAAACCGGCTGATATGGAGCCGGTTTTTTATTATTTCTCTCCTACCCCTGATGCTCGAGAAGCCAGTTATTGGCTGCTACCCAGGTCTCGAGCGTGCCAGTGTCGAGGTAGTGACCCTTGGTGGGGACGACGGCCATGTGGCCACCAGCGGCGAGGTAGTCGTTGAAGGGGTCGGTGATGTAGTATTCACCCGCGACGTCGTCACGGTCGGCGTGAGCGGCAATGCGCTGCAAGAGGTCGTAGCTGAGGACGTATTTGCTGACATTAATCATCTCGCTGGGCGCTTCACCCGGCGCTGGCTTCTCTACCACGCCACGCAAGCGGCCATCATCGGCAACATCCAGCACGCCGTAGCGGCTGAGCTGGTCGGGTGGCATGTGCACACCTAGGATAGCCGAGCGGTCTTCCCCTGCTGCCTCAATGAGGCGCGCCACCTCTGATGTACCATCGGCATTATACACGCAGTCATCGCCCATCAGCACGACCACCGGCTCGCCCGGGTCGAGCTGCGGCACCACCAGGCTGACCGGGATGGCTGTGCCGTACTTGCCATAGCTCGATTGCACCATGTAGTGCAGATTGACCTTTGGTGGGGCGATGAGAGGCAAGAGATCTGCCTTGCCATTGCGGCGCAGATAGTTGTTGAGATCGACATTGGAGCGGTAGAAGTCGCGAATCTGCGTACTCTGCTCGCTCACCACGAAGTAGATATCGCGGATGCCCGCCGCGATGCAGTCTTGCACGGCGTAGTCTACTACCGGGCGGTTACCCAGCGGCAGCATGCATTTTTCGATCGTCTTGGTGACGGGCAGGCGCCGTGTCCCCCAGCCTGCTACGGGGATGATTGCTTTGGTGCATTGCATACTCGATGTCTCCTTGTATAATATTAGTTGCTTGAGCTAACGTATGACAAATGGGCCAATCTCCCGAGCGCCAATTGATAGAGCGCGGTGTGAGTTGGCCAGTGTGATCGACCTGCACGCAGCGGATGGGTGGGTCTGGCTCGGGCGCAAAAGCGACGGCAACGGGCTTATCGTCGATTAGGTAGATTATTTGGCCAGGGTTTGCAGCGGCAGCACGGCGCAGCCACTGAGCTTTGTCTTGCAAGGTGGTGATGATCACCTGCCCACCCTGCTGAGCCACCAGTGCACGCACTGCTGGACACAGGCGGGCTTTGCAGTGTGGCGTGATGGGGTCGCCGTAGGTTAGCACCTGCACTGTGCCATAGTGGCTGAGCGTGCGCAGCATCTGTGCCACACCGGGATACTGGAGGTGGCCATCGGCGAGCGCCGTCTGCTCGAGCTGCCGGATGACAGACGCAGCATCGAGGCCGAGCGCCGCAAGCTGTGCCGCCAAGACGTAGGTCGGTGCGGTGGGGTTCGTCTTGGGCCGGAGCATATAGCGAGGCTGCGCCGCCAAGAACTCCTCAGCGGTCACCTGCGCTGGGTAGAGCTGGGCTAGTGTTTCCGCTATCTCACGCAGCCACTGCGTAGTGTTGATGATCGTCCGGTCGAGATCGACGTAGATATGGTAATGGCTCGATGGGTATTCCATAATTATTACAGTATAGCCAGTCCTTGGTATTTATGCAAAGTATATCCGCATCAGCTGACGCGCCACGACATCGGGATCGTGCCGGATGAAGCTGCGCGTGCTAGCCAGTGGATCGCTAGCCTGAGCACCATCCCACACGTCTTGTGCGAGGACTGGTGCGGCACGATAGCGGTAGTGCTGGCGGTGCATCTCGTCCATGTCGTACTCGACCATCAGCTCGCCATCGTGGGCGTACTTATCCATCAGCTCGGGGCTGGGGCGCGTGTTGTTGAAGACGACATAGTCGAGGAACTGACTACCCGCTAGGCGCTCGATTTCACTCGCGAAGTCACTCACCGAAAAGCCGTCCGTTGGGCCGGGCTTGGTGACGAGGTTGCAGACAAAGACACAGCGTGCCGTGGTGGCGGCAAGCGCCTCTTGGATCTCGCGAATGACCAAGACAGGTGCCAAGCTACCATAGAGGTTGCCAGGAGCCACAACGACCATATCGGCGGTACGAATTGCCTCCACCGCAGCGGGGTTAGCCTGGGCTTCTGGCTCGAGCCAAATCTTGGGCCGACGCGCTAGTGCCTGCTGTGAGATGACATACTCTCCCTTGATAGGCTGGCCGTCCTCGCCTTCTGCGCAGAGCGTCACATTGCTCAGCGTAGCAGGCACAACGCACCCATCGATATTAAGCACCTGGCTGGCTAGTGCCACCGCCTCGGCAAAGCTGCCAGTCATTTTCTCAAGAGCTGTGAGGAAGAGATTACCAAAGGCATGCCCCTTGAAGCTCCCTTCATCGAAGCGATAATTAAAGAGGTCGCGCACCTTGGGGCTATTACTCAGCGCTACGAGGCACTGGCGCACATCGCCGGGCGGCAAGACACCGAGCTCGTCGCGCAGTTGGCCCGTCGAGCCTCCATCATCTGCCATATTGACGAGCGCTGTGACCTGCGACGCATACTGCCTCAGCCCCGTCAGGAGCGTAAAGCTCCCCGTCCCGCCGCCGATGACGACGACGCGTGCTCCACCATTACTCTGTGCCATGTATTATTCCTCCCGATTATTATGACTACGTGAACGACTGCGTGATGCAACTGCTGGCCGGCGCGGTGGTGCAATCACCCCACTCGAACGTGCCGCTGACCCTGGTGTAGATGGTGGCATTTGGGGCGTTTGGGGTGGCGTTGGCGGAGTAGGTTTGGGTGGCACCGCTGGTGTAGAGCGAACAGAGCGCGGCGATGACGATGTAGCTTGCGCCTGCGCGGTAGCTGGCTTAGCACTCGGCTTCTTGCGGGCTGGTACAGACGGCAGTGGCTCAATGGGCCGCTCTGCCTGTTTCTTCTGCTGCTGCAATACACGAGCAAACCATAGCGCACTGGGGCGCGGCGTCCGCTTATACGTCTTGTAGTCGACCGCAAAGAGGCCAAAGCGCGGCCAAAACCCTTTATCCCACTCGAAGTTATCGAGGAAGCTCCAGTGCATATACCCCAGCAGCTCTACCCCACTGCCAAGGGCGCGCTGCATAGCAAGGATAGACTGAGTGAGCCATTGCTTGCGGAACTGGTCACGCTCGTCGGCCACACCGTTCTCTGTCACGAGCAGCGGTAGCTTGTAGCGGCCCCAGAGACGCTCCAGCACAAGCTCGAGATGATCGGGCTGCATCGTCCAGCCGAGATCGTTTGGCGTGGTCTCGGGGTTGTGGATGCGGTAGCCATAGACACGATTGCTAAAGTAATAATTGACGGCGATGTAGTCGCTCTGCCGCACCACCTTGCGCAGGAAATAATCATCCTGGAAGAACTGCACCACCCGCGCCGTTGCTCGACTCAGCCAGGCATCGTCGCCCGGGTAGGTGTAGGCCGAATTCTTGGCCACCGCCACCTTGAAGCGCCGGCTCTTGGCGTGGAGGACTTTGGCTACTTGGTTGTGTGCATAGGCAAGGTTGCTTAGCACGCGGTAGGTCTGCCACTTACTGCGCACATTGGGCGGCCAGGTGCCGTTGTCGTAGCTCTCCGTCACATAGACACACGGCTCGTTGATGGTGATGACGTAGCGCACCGTGGCGCCAATCTCATCCATCAGTTTATCAACGAAGCGTACGAAGTACTTCACATTATCGCGCTTCGCAAAGCCCCCACGGGCGGCAAACCACACCGGCAGTGTGAAGTGAAACAGTGTCACGACGGGCTCCAGCCCAGCATCAGCCAAGGCAGCCAAATACGCCTTGTAATATTTGATCGCCTCGGCATTCCACGCGCCCTCCTCCGGCTCGATGCGCGACCACTCCACACTAAAGCGCCACGAGGTGAGGCCCATCTTCTTGGCCAGGGCGAAGTCTTGGGCGTAGAGCTCGGCGTGATTGGCGGCTTTGCCCGAGATATAATTGTTTGGATCTTTGGCGGCACTAGCTATGTGCGGCCAGTTGGGCAAATCGCCATATTGATATTGGCTCTGAGCAGCGAGGGTCTTGGCCTGAGCTTTTTCCCACTCCGACCACTGGTTGTGCATACCACCCTCGACCTGATGCGCGCTCGTGGCAGCGCCCCAGAGGAAATGTTTTGGAAATTGCACCGTAGATTGTTGCTTAGCCATAATGCTTATTGTACCATCAGCCGAGGATTAAGAAAAATAGAATTATTGGGTGGATGCATCGTCTCTCTTTCTTTGCGCTCGCTCCACCTCCCCATCACTTCATCCGATGGAGTGTGAAAACAGATTGCAATAATCTGTTTTCAGCCCAGCGCAAGAGGTCGATATCCAGTGAATATCGACCCTTATCTCCAGATATTTTCTTGTCCAATAGCATGATACTAGCTAGACACAGAAAATATCTCTTCCCTACTCTGGCAATTGCTCATTCTCGCGCAAGATTTTCTTGCCGCGCATTTCGTATTTGACGCCGGTCAGGTCGCTCGTGACGTAGTCGTCGTTGAGGAGATTGACGAAAACGGCCGCATCCTTGGCATCCATGATAATAATACTCCCTGCCGCGTCGTCCGTCATTAGGCCGAGGCCCATTTCGTCGGCGTGGTCGATCAGTTGGTCTTGTGTTACCTGCGCCGGGTCGAGCTTTTGCAGCTTAGTCACCAGCGCTGGTGTGTCGCGCACCAGGCGGTCGAGCGTGAGCCCCTCAGGCAAGGTAAGTTTGAACTGCTGAGTGATGGCAGCGATCTTCTCCTCTGCTACAGCGTGCTTTTTGGCATCGTAGCCAAAGAGCCGGACGAATTTGCTCTCGCTAAAGGCAAAAATATCGTTGCCGACGATCAACACCTGATTATCCGGCGTGATGCGCAGGCCAGCATCAGCCACAAATGGCTGGAACGACCCACCACTGTACATCCAGGCGGTTGCCCCCTTGAGCACTTGCGACTGAGGCAACAGCTTGGCCACAAAGAATGGCTCGCCGTCTGTGCCCATCCGGAAGCGCGCAATGATACCCTTGACCTTCTTAAATTCATGGTCGCCCTCGTTGAAGGTCTCGAGGTCTGCCTCGCTGTAGGTGATCTGCTCGATGACTTCCTGAGCATGCACCACCCGGTCGAGCGTGGTGCGCTCGAGAACATTCTCCTCAGCCTTAGCCGCCTCAAAGTCGCGTACCATCAGGCCAGTCGCTGCACCCGTCTGCACCGCTGTGATCATATCGTAGAGGAAGAGCACCTTGAGCTGCGCCTTGAGCTCAGCTGCATAGTTGGTGGCATATACCGTATAGCCCTTGGTAAAGAGGAAGAGGTCCACCTCTAGCTGGTCTTTGTCGCGATCGGCTTGGTTGGCCCAGAGGAAGATGTCAGTAGCATCGGTAGACGTGTCAGCAGTAGGCTGAGCGGTAGTATTAGTTGGCTGAGTCTCGGCATGAGTAGCTACGTCTGCATTACTCTGCGGCGTAGCAGCTGACTCTGGTGACGTTACTGAGGTAGTATCGGTGGTAGGGGTTTGTGTGTTTGGTTCGTTATGCATGGTTTCTAGTGTACTATATTTGGGGTGT
>CALHWA010000077.1 GCA_938036845.1 uncultured Candidatus Saccharibacteria bacterium
CGGGCGTCAGAGCAGTGTTTTCTCGAGAGGGGACACAGGCGCTCCGCCTGGATGAGGAGAAAGAGTATCATGGGCACATATTACAACCCCGGTGTTAGTGTAAGCCAAGGACGCGTCGGGCGTAAGCTCGACAAGTTCATGCACGACGCTGCTACAGATGCTCTCCGTCCAGGAGAACATCTGTATGCCTGCCTTGAGTTCACGACACACACTGTAGCAGTGTGTGTTGACGGATTCGACGAGTTCAGACAAATGTCTGAGCTGCTTTGTCCATATACCCTACATGCCCTGAGCGAGTTCGAACATGCTCGCTCAGTATAGACCGAGCTGACAAGCCGCCAGAATTACCAGCGGCTACGCTGCTGCGCATATTCTCCTGCTTGTCAGTTCGCTCTATAGACCCGCTATACTGATGGGTCAGCGAATAAATTCTATCTCGAAATGATCCATAAAGCACTCCGTCAGCAGCCAGCACCAAAAAAGTGGTAGCCCTACCACTAAGTGTCCCAAACTACAGGCGTAATACGACACAGGGAAAATAAGAGGTTTTCGCATTTTCGCACCCAAGCTAGCAATTGATATCGATCACCTTACCCAAACATCATCAGCTGCGCCACCAGCCCATCGCGGGTGATGCTGCTGGCGTGGGTGCCAATGCAGACCAGCTTGGGTGCTTCGCCAGGCTGGCCAGTGGTGATCTGAATCTGCTCGGGCGTAGCCTCGATGTGCCGACGCGCGCCATGCTCATCAATAAAGCACCCCTTGAGCCGGCGCAGCTCATACGTCGCAAAGAGCTGCAGCCACAGCGCCTCAAAGGCTGCCTCGGTAGCAGTGAGCTGCGACATATCGATAACGCTATAGGTCGGGTTATCTGGCACGGCAAGCTCGCCATCATAGGTGTCGAAGAAGGTGAGCAGACTCGACGGCGTTGTGATCTTACTAAGGTCAAAGCGCCCATGCGGCGCAGACAGCACCCGCGTGTAGGGCAGGGCGCGGCGCTTGGCATCATAAGTGGTGCGATCATCGCCGCGCAGGAGATCTTCTTTAGTAATAAGGACCGTATCGGCGGCTTGCAGCTCCACCTCGTGGGCTGGCTCAATACCGTGCAAGATTTCGTGTGCGGTGATGACGTAATAGCTCTGCAGCAGCTCGTATTTGGCAAAGATCCGCGCATTGATGAGCTTCTCCACCAAGTTCATCGTCCGCGCGACCCCTGTTGCCTCGATGAAAACCGGGGCAGGGGACGACTGGCAAAAATCCAGCAGCATGCGCGTCAAGGCATGCTTAGACGAGCAACACACGCAGTCGCCCGCCAGCGTCGTTACAAGCTCCGCCAGGCCTTCCAGCCGGTAGCCATCGACGTTCTCGTTGGCATATTCATTCTCAATCACGCGCGAACCAGCAAACTCTGGCTGGCGCAAAAGATACTCCAGCACACTCGTCTTGCCCGCTCCCAGCGAGCCATTGATGAGATAGAGCGGCACCAGGCCAGGCTGGGTGCGCTGCTCATCAAAGGCAGCATTAAGGCTAAATTCAAGATCATTATCGCGCTGAGCCATGAGTTTAGTATAGCATGGCTCAGTATCCATCCATGTTATACTAATACGTATGAAATTACTCCTCGCTCTCGGCAACCCTGGCCCACGCTATACTGCCACCCGGCACAACGCTGGCTTCATCATCCTCGACGCTTATGCAGCAGAACAGGGGGTGCAGTTTACCCCAAAGAGCCGATTTAATGCTGAGCTAGCCGAGTTTTCACACGGTAGCGAGAAGATCATCCTCGCCAAGCCGACCACATTTTATAACGAAACAGGGGTCGCAGCCCGAGCAATCATGGATTTTTATAAATTATCACTCGACGATGTGCTTGTTATTCACGATGATGTGGCACTCGATTTTGGCAAAATTCGCGTTAGGCGAGGCGGTGAGAGCGCAGGCAACAATGGGCTTAAGTCACTCCATCAGTATATTGGGCAGAACTTTTGGCACATTCGCCTTGGCACAGACAATAAAATGCGGCAGCAAGTCGGTGATGTTGACTTCGTCTTGAGTAACTTTACCTCAGATGAGCAAGCCATTTTGCAGCAGTGGGCAGCCGAGCAGTCAGCCTCTCTCATTGCGCAATTCCTTGCGGGAGACATAGCAGCGACGAGTGTGACGTACCAGCCGTCGGTATAGTACATTATTTCGAGTATATTTTATCTCTCGACGACATGTCTCAGTAGTAAGTTTGTGGCTTTTGTTTAGAGCAATATCTAATGCTTCACAATCTTCTTCACTCCACGCTTGAGGCGCTGCTCGGCGTGGTGGACGGTGTTTGCGGTTGCAGCCTGGAGATTAATGGCGCGAGCTTCGAGGATGCTACTACCGACTGCCAAGCTAATAAAAACAAGGCCCAGCCCACCGGTCGCCCATTCAGGCAGCTCCACGTGGAAGAGTTTAGCGATCATCATCACACCCAGCGCCATAATGGCCCAGTGCGCACCATTCTCAAGATACTTATATTTGCCCAGTGCACCCGTTCGTAGTAGATAGACCGTGAGTGAGCGCACCCAGATGGCACCCGCCCCGAGGCCTGCCACAATCAAGACAATACTACTGGTGATAGCAAATGCACCAATCACCCCATCAAAGCTAAAGCTTGCGTCCAACACCTCTAAGTACATCAGGCTAGCAAAGGCCGCCCAGCCTGTTTTTGCCTTGAGAGACTGCGCCGTATCGTCATGAAAGAACGAGCCAAAGAGCTCAAGCCCTATATGCAACAAAATCCCCAGAATAGACGAGATCAGCACTACCGACTCATATTGCTTCTCCACCGTGAAGTACAGCACCGCTGCCACCGCCAGCATCACACATACCTTGAGGTTCTCAAAACGCCCCGCTTTGGCTAGCAATGGCTCAACGTGCCGCATCCAGTGTACCCGCTTGTTGTAGTCCATAAAGTAACTTAGGCCAATCATGATCAAAAACGCCCCGCCAAAGGCATCAATCATTGGCGACGCAGCGTGGAGGATGTGCCCATACTCCGCTGGCTTATGGAGCGCGAGATCGACCACTGTTGAGAAGTCGTGCCCGCTTGCCACCATCACAATGACGATCGGCAAGACAAAACGCACCACAAACACTGCAATAAAGATCCCCACCGTCAGGAAGATCTTTTGCCACAGTGGACTTAGGCTTGCCAAGACGCGGCTATTAATGACGGCATTATCGAAGCTGAAGGTCACCTCTAGTAGTACCAGGATGGTAAACAGCCATAAGCCGCTCACCCCCAAATGGCCAAAAATCGCCCCGCCCAGCAGCACTGTCAGCAGCGCCGAAAACCAAAAAATACGAAAAGGGTGATGAGAATGCCAGAGATGTTTCATA
>CALHWA010000078.1 GCA_938036845.1 uncultured Candidatus Saccharibacteria bacterium
ATCTTGCGCATCTGTTTACTCTGGTGGAGCTGCCGCTTGAGCAGTGGATAGAGCAAAAAGCGGATGATGACCGTAAAGATAATCACCGCCACACCAAAGTCACCACCAGGGATGATACTATAGATGAGCAAAAGTGCGTTAAAAATGGGCTGTAAAATTATTGTCTCAAACATATTGACTCCGATTACTGCATTTATTGTATCATAGGTGGCCACGGAAGATGAATTGTGGCAAAGTATTTTTTGGAAATCAATCGTTGATATATGCGATACACTACTGCCAATACTACATATAAGAGTATTTATAACCTTAGAAAAGAACACTCACCTAGCTTGCCTTTCATTGGTATAGAATGACAAGAAAAGAATTTTTTATAAATATTTTGAGTTATGTTTACCACTGTTTGCAGAAAACTATTTGTCACTGATTTGACTCAAAGTACTATGAAGTAGATCGCACAAAGAAGACTGAAAGGATATAAAGCACTAGTCTATCTTTTCTCTTTCATCACTTGGCGTTGCGTCGCCAGGACAAATACCAGCTCGCACAAGAAGATTTTTCACCACCAGCACAAGCTCATCGTGTGGCGTGGCAAGCACCTCGCTTGAGGTGATGATCAGTGCAACGTCGTACACCCCTGTAAAGTGCGGTACGTGTTGGCGCAGAATCTCGTAGACACGGCGGCGAATGCGGTTGCGCCCCACCGCAAATTTGTGTACCTTTTTGCTCACCACCACGGCAATGCGTGGCATGCGCCGACGGCGATTGGCCACGTATTTGACGGTTAGCAAGCGCGATCGCTCAGCACTGGCATTGCGATACAAATAGCGCAGCCCGCCATAGCCATGAAACCGATATCGTTGCTGTAACATAGCTGTATTATAGCAAATCTACTCACGGACAGAGATAAAATAACCCACCAAGCAGTGGGTTATTTTTGTCATTTTGCTATCGTCACACTACGAGAGTGCGAGGCGAGCGCGGCTCTTGGCGCGGCGGCGCTTGAGCACATTGCGGCCTGCCTTGGTAGCAATCCGTGCCCGAAACCCGTGCGTCCGAGCGCGATGACGAGTGTGTGGTTGGTGAGTTCGTTTTGGCATATCATTGCTATTATACGCGATTGCTCCAGATCTTTCAACTTTTCACTCGCTTGGTGGATTTTGTGCTCCGAGCAACCTCCGTCATAAGCATAGCCAAATTGTTTATCCACATTTGTTCGCGAGTTATCCACACTTTAACAGAGGTAATACATTTTTGTGGAAAAACTCCACCCCTGTTGCTCTTTTCGGGTTTACCCCGTTGTTGTATTTCTCACGGTTGTGGAAAAGTCGGTTTTTTCTTATACTAAAAAGAGTCATTGTATAACAAACAAGGAGCAGCAAACGCCAGTGTACCACAGCCTGTGGAAGAGTGTTTTGGGTGAGATCGAAGTGTCGATACCAAGCGGTGTTTTTTCGACGTGGTTTGCCAATACCGAGATGCTCAGCAACAAAGATGGGGTGATTACCATTGGTGTGGCGAATATCTTTGCGATTCGCCAGTTTGAGGTGCGCTATGATAGCATTGTCAAAGAAGCGCTCCAGCACAGTGGTGTGGAGGTGTCGCGCATCGCCTATGTGGTAAACAAACAAGGCAAAAAACGCACTGTGATTAGCCGCGAAACCACTGGCCAGCCAGCCGACCGCGTCGAGGAACGAGCGGCAGCGCTCATCAGCAAGCCAACTACCTCATCACACTCTAGCTCTACCACACCAGCGACCAGCCTCAATGCGCGCTATACCTTCCAGAATTTCATTGTCGGCTCGAGCAACGACCTCGCCTACACCGCCTGCCAAGCAGTTGCACATAGCCCTGGTACGAAGTATAATCCCCTCTTCATCTACGGTGGCGTCGGTCTCGGTAAGACACACCTCATCCAAGCGGTAGGTAATGAGATCCTTGCGCGCGACCCACGCAAAAAGGTCGCCTACCTGAGCTCGGAGACGTTTGTCAAAGAATTTATCGAGTCGATCCGCTTCAAAAAGGCTGGCTTTTCTGACCGGTACCGCAATGTCGATGTACTGATCGTCGACGATATGCAGTTCATTGCTGGGCGCGAGAAAACTCAGGAGGAGTTCTTCCATACCTTTAATGCCCTCCACCAAGCCAACAAGCAAATCATCATCGGTAGCGACAAGCCACCACACAGCATCCCTACCCTGACGGAGCGCTTGCGCAGCCGCTTTGAGTGGGGGATGGCGATTGATATCCAGATGCCAGACTTTGAGACGCGCTGCGCGATTGTCGAGACCAAAGCGAGCTTCGCTGGCGTAACGCTCGAGCGCGACACCGTGGAATACCTTGCTAAGAACGTCAAAACAAATATCCGCGAACTCGAGGGTGCGCTTAATCAACTTCTTGCTTATGCCGAGATGCGCGGCGTCGCTCCTGATGTAATGACGGCGGAGGGTTTGCTTGGTAACGTCCGGCGCAGTCGCCCCCAGCACCTTACTGCCAAGCAGATTATCGACAAGACTGCCCGCCATTTCCAGATCGATAGCAAAGAAATCTGTGGTGCTAAGCGAGCTAAGCATATCGTCGTACCACGGCAAATTGCCATGTACTTACTGCGCAGCGAGCTCCACATGAGCTTCCCACAAATTGCCAATGAGCTGGGCCGCAAAGACCACACTACTGCCATCCATTCAGTCGAAAAAATCGAAAAATCCATCAAGCTCGACTACCTCATCCGTGAGCAGGTCGCTGACATCCGGGATAAGCTCTATGCCTAAGTCATGTGTTTTTTTCGCGGCACCTGTGGAAAAGCCGTGTATAGTGAGCCGTATAACCGGCGGACAGTTCGTGGGCAGCCATCCACAGCACCAAGAGCGCATCGCCCTCCAGCCTCATTGGCTGGTGGATAACCCCTGCTTCTCCCCGATTTATCCACGCCAGCGATCGCAGCGTTTTACACAAGTAGTGGGCAGGTCGTACCTCTGTTATTCATCATGGTTTCCACAGTATCCACAGCACCTATTACTATATCAACCAGATAAAAAGAAAGGATTGTCGATATGAAACTGTCTGTCACACAAGAAAATCTTGCACGAGCGCTCGGGGTTGTCGGGCGAGTTGCGAGCAACCGAGCTGGCCTGCCGATCTTAAATAATATATTATTCCGCACCGAAGGTAATCGCCTTCTTCTCGCTGCGACGAACCTAGAGATTGCCGCCACTTACTATATTGGTGCAAAGGTAGAGACACCGGGGGTAATCACCCTGCCGGCAAAACTTGTGAGCGAATTTGTGGCGAATTTGCCGAAGGGGCCGATCGAGCTTGAGACCGATGGCACGCGTATGACACTGACGTCTGGTGGGTACACCTCGACGATTAATGGCGTGGTGGCAGATGACTTTCCGGAGCTACCGACGATTGATGAAGAACAATCGGTACGCTATAGCATTGCTGCTGCAGACTTTAAGCAGGCGGCAGCGCAAACCTTGGTGACGTGTAGTAATGATACGACTCGGCCTGTTTTGACTGGTGTGTATTGGCATACGGTGGATGGTGTGCTGTATATGGCGGCGACGGATGGCTATCGCCTGGCTGAGCGGCGTTTGATGACAAGCCAGAGCCAGATTGCAGCCATTGTGCCAGCGAGCAGTTTGCAGGAAGCGCTACGCTCGCTTAGTGATAGCACGGAAGAAGTGGAAGTGCTCTTTGATGAGACGCAGGTGCGCTTTCGGTTAGAGGAAGTGGAGATTACTAGCCGCCTAATTGATGGCACCTACCCAAACTATCGGCAACTTATCCCTACTCAGTCCGAGACAAATGTGACGCTGGCAGCAGGTGACTTCTCGCGCGTAGTGAAGGTGGCAGGGCTCTTTGCGCGTGAGTCTGGTGGCAGTGTCACGCTTACCGCCGACCATGAGGCGCAGAAATTACGGATTCACTCCGTTGCGTCCGAGCTGGGCGAAAATACCTCCGAGGCAGAGGCGGAGGTGTCGAGTGATGGGCAGATTACGCTCAATTCGCGGTACATTAGTGATGCACTGGGTGTTCTCGATGGCGAGACGATCACCTTCCGCTTTAGCGGTAAGCTCTCGCCCTGCGTCTTGACAGTCGCTCGGCCCGAGCCAAACTATATTCATATTATTATGCCACTGAAGAGCTAGCGATGAAGATAACGCGGCTAGCAGTGCAGCATGTGCGGATTCATACGCTCAAGACGCTTGACCTTGAGCCAGGTACGACGCTGATTTCTGGCCCAAATGGCTCTGGCAAGACATCGCTTATTGAGGCAATTCATATTGCGCTGCGTGGAACCTCCTTTCGTGGTAGCGATGAAGCAGTTTGCCAACATGAACAAAAAAGTTATACAATTGACCTTGTGACGGATGAACAACGTTACCGCGTCCAGTATGATCGTCGACACGAGAAAAAGCGCAAGCGTTTTATCGTCGATGGTACAACCTATGGTCGCCTCCCCTATGGCAAAAAATATCCAATTGTCCTCTTTGAGCCAGATACCTTGCGGATTATCACTGGCTCGCCGCAGCGCCGGCGTGATTTTCTCGATACGCTCATCCAGCAATATGACGCACACTATAGCCATGAGCTGAGCCGCTACCACCGAGCACTGCAGCAGCGAAATAAATTGCTCAAAGACCCTGCTCTTAGTGATGCGACACTTTTCTCGTGGAATCTTATCTTGAGTCAGTATGGCGCGTCGATCATTACGAAGCGTCAGCGGGTGCTGCGCTATCTTAATACAAAAAGCAGTGCTATGTACCAAAGTATTGCGGGCGTGGCGGATAGCGTTGCGCTGCACTACTCGGAGGAGCGCAGTATGACCGCGCAGCAGCTTCTCGCCGAGTATGAGCAAAAAACGGCGTATGATACAGTGGTGGGCGCGACGAGTGTTGGCCCGCACCGGCATGATATAACCGTGCTGTTTCGGGGTAATCTGGCCGCCAAGACTGCATCGCGGGGTGAAATTCGCACCATTGTGCTTGCCCTTAAATTCCTTGAGGCGGCCTACATCCAGCAGCAAACAGGCCAAGCACCACTTATTCTACTCGACGATGTCTTTGGCGAGCTCGACCAGCAGCGCCAGCAGCGTCTCCTCAGCGAATTCGTCGATAACCAGATTGTGATGACGAGTGCGGTGGGATAGATTCTCTGCCTTATATATCAGTGTACATATAACACCACGATGGGTTGTTGCCGCCACACGGGACAACACGCTTCTTTTCTAGTTCCTCAGCAGTGGGATATATTTTGCCATTGATTTTTATGTCGTATTTATCAATATCTTTGTCGTGTTTTTTAAGATAACTCAGTGCTTGGTCGACCTGTGATTGGCTTGTCTTGTCTGTTGTGACAATGCATACACCAAGCCGATTTGACCGGTCGGTCGTGCGGTATGGGTTGCAGGTAACAATATAAAACCAACGCGAGTAGTAAGGTAGTTTATTAATAAGAGGGCTCTCTTGAGATATCTTTGCTCCTCCTTGCGTTGCTTCGTGGCCGCCGATTGCTTCGCGGATGTCGTTGTATTTTTCCCTCTTCGCTTCCCTCTTTGCTTCCTCTGTTAGCGGCTTCATGGCAAAGAATAGCTTCTTTTCTTCGCCTTGTTTGAGGTCTAGCTTGACCTGGTGGTCGGCAAAGCCTTTAGCCCGGAATGTGTATGTGTACGACCCACTCTTCACGGCGTGTTTTGCCCGCGTTGTTATCTTTTGGTCTTTGATTGTATCATATGAGACAGTGAGGTTATCGGGGATGGCATAGACGAGGATAGTGCTGTCGTATTTGAGATTATCAACAAAGCGATATACCGTAAAGGTAATCATGCCAACGGCAAGCAGGGCAAATAGTGCGATAATTTGGTTACGTTTTTGATTGAGCATTTCCATTGACTGTCCTCGCTAATACAACACCCGAGTTTCCAAGCATCCACTCGACTGTCCCTTGTTTAATGTAGGTTGGTGAGTAATCAAATTGCGATGCCTGTGCACCAACAAATCCATTACCAAGGTCACCAGTATAGATAAGAGTATGACCTTGCCCATTATTATAAATTAGAATATCACCAGGTTGTAAGTCGGACATTCCAGGAGACTCTTTAGTATAGAATTTCTCTGGGTGGCTTAAGACATATGGGCGCTGAACTGCCGTTCCGGCTGGTGGATAATTCGGATCCGCCCCACTCATGCGCATCACTGTTGCAACGTATTTGCCGCAGTCGGTGTAGTCACCACCCGCTTCTGGGTTATACTGCTGGCGGGCTTGTTTATACTCTGGTTTTGCACCATCACTGTCGACATGTCGTCCATCCTCCCAGGCAAGACTCTTGGCTGTCTCGACAATTGATCCACCGGCGGCACTCTTGCTGCCGTTTGCGGTACAGCCTGTGGCTGACGCATTTTGGGCGTTGGCGCCATTGTTATTGCCACCTTCGACTTGGATTTGGGATGAAGGCGGAGATAAGTTCTCCTCCTTAACAATTTGCTCAATCTTGTCGATATATTCGGTGACAGTCGAGACATACTGGCTGTCGGTCGCATAGCCAGCATTTTTGATCTCTTGGAGGTATTTGCGTGGGTCACCGGGGTATTTGAGGGCTTCGCTATAGCGTGAGTTGCTAGTGATGAATTCGCCATAGCCAAGCCAGCCAGCCTCGACGGTGGGATATTTGCGAAAGCCATCAACGATCGTTGTCCGTCCAGAGGCATATTCTTCCTCAGTCTCCATATCGATTACCTCGCCCGACCAATTACCGCCAGCCTTGATACCATGGAAATTATTTGCCTTGACAGTAAGCCCAGACTTGCCATAACCAGACTCAATAACCCCCTGGGCAAGGACTGTCTCGTATGGTGTGCCATACTTTTTATTCGTTTCGACAGCCATCTTGACATATTTGCGGACGAAGTCTTTGAGGTCTTCTGCCCCAGTGGCGCTACTGCCATCGCTACTGCTGGTGCTGCTGGTAGAGCAGGTGGATGCAGCAGTAGGATCATAGTATAGTATATTATTTATTGAATAGAAACCTGTGTTTAATGCAGAAGTAGGATTAAACGGGAATAATGTAAGAAATATAGCAAGAATAAGAGTGAATACTCTATAGGTCTGGCGATAATGTACTAGGGCTCGTTTGGCTGTTATTGTAAAGAAGCAGTATGTGACATGTGATAGTAGTATTCTTGGCATGCTCAAATCGAGACTAGTAGCAAAAATAGCCTTGAGACACTCTATTGGTACTAGAGAGTATTTCATCAAGTTGATCCTCCAATCCTACGAGCATACTCCCAATGCCATGCTTCTGGTTTACTGCCACCGGGCTCTGCCCAGGCAGGGTGAACGAAGCCGTATTTGTGGGCATTAGTAGAGAGCCAATTATAGACAGGTGAGCCAAAGTCTCCTACACTGATATCTGCTGCAAGCCCCCATCCATGATTCGAACTGCATGGTGGTGCTGGCTTAGCGAGGCCGTTTTTATAGCGTGGATTACCAGGGGTGGCGTAGGCAATTTGAGTATCGCAATCACGATATGCTTCGTTGATGCCGAGATTGCTACCCGTCTCACTCTGATATGCCTTATTCATTGCTTCCATTGCCTCGGCGGCTTGCTTGTGCATCTTATCTTCTGGCGAGAATGACAACGCAACGAGCTTATCACCAGGAATCTTGCCATTCTCAAGACCATTCCAGTTACTTATAGCGTCACCGCCTTCGGCAGCTGGCTGAGCTTGGTTAAACTCTGGCTCACCAACGGCTTGGCCGTTACCAGTGCTACTGTTTGCTGCTTTTGCTGTATTACTAGTAGAGGCGAAGCCCTCTGACATTGACACGACAAGGGCTTTGTCTATATTACGACTGCCGTAGTAACCATTTGTCTCGTTTGCTATACATTCCTTACCGTCACTTTCGGTTGAGTCAATTCCAGTGTTGCCAATTGGTGTATCGCTTTCGTTGCAGCGCTTAATCCAATTGGCGTAGTCTCCAGTTGGGTTTTCATTATCATCCACATTAGAGTCAAGGGTATTGATAACATCGTCGACTTCAGCATCTTTTGCTGGGCCAGTTATACCCCCTACATAATTACAAAACATATCAGTTGCGCCGTTCAGGGCACGAACCTCAATGTCTTTGCATGTATCGTATGTTTCTCCAGTTGCTGCTTTTGCCTTGGTTGTGATAATCATCGCTGGTGCTCGAGCAATCTGCCCCAGAGCCCCAAGCATACCACCAAGTGTACCAGACTGAAGCTTTGCAAAAGTTGGCATAAATTGGTTATAAATACTCCCCATGAAGGTGTATTTGCTAGTGGCGTCAAGCGGGCTATGAGTTGATCGCTGGTAGCGAGCATACTCTTTGCGATAATTCTCGTAAAAAGCGTGCTGCTGGGCTGCTTGATCCGCAGTCAAGACAGGCATACGGCTAATAGCATTCTGTGACATAAAGGCTCCTGCGCCAGACACTGTAGCGTTACCAACTGCTTCTCCCTGAAGCTTATCAGGTAGTGGATTACCAGAGATGATGTCGGCAATTATGCTTGGCAGGAAAATCTGAGCTGCCTGCAAGCCTATAGCAAGGGCTGCTTGAGCGGCAAGGCTTGCAACCTTAATACCTTGCCCAGCACCAGGAACAAACATAAGCGCAATGCTTCCAATAAGCACTGCTCCTTGGACAAATATATTATTATTTACTTTACATACAGAGTCTGCCTTTTGGCGGCCACCAAGTGAATCAATCGCAGCGCCAATTGCTGTCATAATCGGACCGAATGTTTGACCGCCGAAGCTTCCCCCATTAGTATAGGCAGAAGCCGAATCATCCATACCAGTATCACCATATGCTGCATTGCGGTAGCCAAGTGAATTTGTTGCTGCAGTTGACTCGGTGAAGGAATTTTTCTTATCGCCATTAGAATCATCGCTTGATTTCTCGAAACGTTCGGTACGTGTCCACATATTACCAACAAATGCGACATTTTCAGGGGATAGTTTGTCGGGAGTATTGCCATTATCAAACTCGTTCATTGCTTTTACCATACTGCCACTCACGAGAGTTATCATAGCAAATCGAATAAGCTGTCTATTACGAATAATCTTTACGCCAAGCGCAGTTGCCTTATACATACCATAGACACTACAGGCGTCATCAACTGCACCAGTAATTTTTACTGCGCTAACCACCTTACTGAGTGTGCCGCGCTTTGCTGCTTTGGCGATTTTATCGGCTTGCGATTCTGCACTATCTGCATAGCCATTGAGCTTTTCTGAGGCAGCTTTGCGTTCTGGGCAATTACCACTACAGCCGTCGGGGTCATCACCCGAATAGCCACTTTCGTCTTTGTTTTTTACTTCGCCTGCTTTGGTTGATTTATGACCCTCTTTCACGGTTTCTTTGACGCGTTTTGAGCGTTTTTCATCAGTATTATCTCCGTTTTCGAACGGAGCCTTTTTTGATGTGCCATTTTTCTTGAATATTTTTAATGCTGCTTTGTCTGAAAAAGAGGCAAAATGGGGGTTAAAAGAGGTCTTTAGTGCTTCATCAAAGCCCTTTATATCAGTTAAGGCTTTGTGAAAATTCTCGGCAGTGATACGCTGACCTTTGAATACAAGTGCTTCGGGTTTTCTCCATTCAATACCGCCAATCCGATAAGACTTGACCTCCCCATCGAGTTCAATTCCAGCTTTTTTGAACGCTTTGATTTCTCGCTCGGAGAACGTTGCGTATTTACAACGCCACTGCCTTGTTGCACCACAAAAACCAGTTGTCGAGTTCTTGAGCTTTGCCTTGACGATTTTATTAGCTCGGCTTTGCATGACAGAAGAGAGCTGCAAACTGTATTTTTCGGTAATATTCTCGGTAATATGAATAATCATGAGGCCTGGGCCACCAAAGAAGGATACAACACCGGCAAGAGCAAGCATGACTGCAATAATGACACCAAGTGGGCCGCCTTTTTTAAAGACACCACCAAGCCTACCTTTTTTCTTTTTGTTGTTTGCAGCGTCGTCATCTTGCGGGGAGGTGTTGTCTTGCCACGATGTCGACGGTGCTAGCTCTCCTTCGCGGGCTATTTCACTCGCACTGAGATTTGCATCGCCACCAGCATATGTATCACTTGAGCTACTTTGCGAAGATCCAGAGGAAGACGAGCTGTTGGCGGAGCTTCTTTGATTATATGATGGTTTAGAGTAGCTACTTCCCCCAGATGACTCTCTACTGCGGAGATTATTGGCAGTAGATGATGAGCTTGATGAGGATGTAAGAGGTTTTCGGCTTAAACTTTGCCAATGCGTATTCCCCGGATTATGCCGGTCGAGATCGGGTTTTTGCTGGGAGGGGATGGGGGTAGGCATGGTGGGCTACGACCTCACTGGCTGCTGGTATAAGCTGTTATTGGCCACTGGGTTGGTGGTGATGAATTGCGTCTCGGTCTCGCTGGCGAAGATGCGGATATGGACGTGGTTTTGCCCAGCAAAGAAGAGCCCATCGCCCACAGGGAAGTTAGATAGACGCTTACGCTCCTCCTCGGTGAGTTTGAAGACCTCTGCCAGCACATCCACTGCACTGGTCGATTGCTTGAGCAAGAGCTGGAGTGAGCTGTTTGCTACAATAGCCCGGCCTTTTTCACTTCCCATAAAGTCCTCTACGTCCTGCGTGATGGTCGTCAGACCAAGAGAGTACTTACGAGCTCGCTTGGCTAGGCTGTGGAGAAATTCCGCCGAGTCTTCGTACTTCATCAGCTGCCAGGCCTCATCGACGATCAGCATCCGCCGGCGCTGTACGGTGCGGGCAATATTCCAGATGTGGCTTAGCACAATATACATTGCCACTGGCCGCAGGTCGTCCTCGAGGTCGCGGATATTAAACACCACCATGCTGTTATTAA
This sequence comes from uncultured Candidatus Saccharibacteria bacterium, assembly GCA_938036845.1. Classification (GTDB taxonomy): domain Bacteria; phylum Patescibacteriota; class Saccharimonadia; order Saccharimonadales; family Saccharimonadaceae; genus Saccharimonas. Next base: position 10,886 of record CALHWA010000078.1, read on the forward strand.
TATCAACATTGCTTTGCTGGCTAAAGATACCAGCAAAGGTACCTGTGGTATATTTGCGCAGGCGTTGAGCCAGTGACGGCCCTGCCCCACCCATGTGAAGGAGAGTATCGTAGAGGTCAATGATCGTCGGTGGCTGAGAATTATGTGTTAGTGGGTCGCTGGTAATACCAGCCCGGGCGTAGGTATCGATGAGCGCTTGGTCGAGATCGGCCTCTTCAGCTGGGCTGAGCAAGGCAATCTGTTGCCCACCCACCAACGTGCCGCCCAACATGAGCTTGAAGAGCCGCTGCAAGGTGATGAGATTAGCGCGCAGGGCGTCGGTTGCTTCGTCGCTGTCGATTACTCGGGGAAGGTCAAAGGGGTTAATTCGCGTATCGCTACTGAGGCTGAGGCGAATGTAACTCCCGCCGACTGCATCGGCTAGCTTCTGGTACTCGTTCTCAGGGTCGATGACAAGGATGTCGGTGCCAAGCATCATACTGCGCAGCGCCTCGAGCTTAACGGTGAAGGATTTACCGGCACCAGACTTTGCAAAGACGACCATATTTGCATTCTCAAGGCTAAAGCGGTCGAAAATAACGAGCCCTTGGTTATGCTGGTTGACGCCATAGAGAATACCCTCGCCGTCACTAAGGTCGGCACTGGTAAAGGGAAAGCTCGTGCTCACCGCGCCAGTGTTCATGTTGCGGCGAACTTGCAGCTGGTCGGTCATTTGGGGGATGGTACTATTGAGGCCTTGCTCTTGTTGGTTACTGGCAGTTTTGCTGTAGACCATATTTTGGCCAAAGATTGTCTCGATGACGTGCTGGACGAAGCTCAATTCCTCGAGGCTATCGGCATAAAGCGTGACGTAAAGCCCAAAGCGGAAGAAACGCTCGGCCCCAAGCTGTAGCTGGTCGCGCAATTCCTCGGCATCGGCCAGGGCGGCCTCGCGGGCTGGGTCACGCACTTTACCCTTCTCGGAGTTAAGTGCCATATCGGCCTCAAGCTGCGTCACCTTCTTGCGGAGGTTGTTGAGGACGATCTCTGTCTCAACAGGGTAAATAAACATGCTAATATCGAGCACTTGGTCGATATTGATCAATCCTGACAGCCAGCCTGTGTAGAGCTCACGTGGGTAGCCATAGATGTAGAGTGTGCGGCCATACTTGGTACCAATGCGGAAGTATGTGCTGTGAATCTCGAGACTACTGGGAGCGATTAAGTCGCGCAGCGTCGTCATCCCCTTGATAAAGGCTTCTTCTACCTCTGCTTGCTCGCGCTCGCGCTGCTGGGCAGCAATGTCGATTGGATCGGGTCGTCGTGCCATCAAAATTCTCCTTTGTGATATGCTGTCGAGGTTGGGACGGCTCCCTCACCCTTGCGGACGAAGGTGGAAGTCACGTTATTAAAGTCGCCCAGTGGCTCGCGCACCGCCGTGTCGGGGTTATACATGTTGTAATAGAGGGTGCCGAGCTCTTTAGTCTTGAGCTGCACCGCCCGCACACCAATCTGCATCAAGCCATTGAGGATAGTGTCAGCCCGGTTGCGAATCTCCTCGCGGGCTCGCTCGTAGGTTTCTTTGCTGATCTTCGTCACAGTGTTGGTATTCTTAGGGGCGAAGAGCTTGGTGAAGAACCCTTTACTCTGGTCGAGAATCGTCCCCTCCCCTGCTGGGTAATACGGGATGACGACGTAGAAGCTCTTGTCCATGATGTTGGCGTTTTGCGAGAGGTCGTCGATGAAGTTGATATAGTCTTCCATCAGTACGCTGAGCAGCATGTTGTCTTGGGTGCGCTGGATGGCGACCAGCTTATCGAGGTATGGACCAATATCGACCCGCTGCGAGCGGATGCAGATCTGCACCGGGAAGTATAGCGCATTGAGGAAGTTCTGGTAGCTATACTCCACCCCCTCGCGCTCACGGGCGCTCATGAGGTCGAAGTTAATCGACTCACAGGCAATGACGGCGCGAAAGCTACCATCACCCATGATAATCATATCATCGCGCAGCTCCGAGAGGAGGAGGCTATTTTGCGTGGTAGCGGGCTTGGGTGGAGCCTTTTTCTTGGTGTCTTGGGTGGGCTGATCATTCGTATTGCCCTGCACAGCTGGTGGCTGAGCCGGTGCTTGCACGGCGGGGTAGTTACCCTGCGGCGGAGCGGGATATTGCGGGTAATTAGCTGGCATCTGGCCCGCTGGCGCAGCGCCCTGGCTTTGGCTATAGCCAAACTGGCTGGGTGGCCCAGCTGGTGGCTGTTGATTGTTGGGTGAATTTGGCGACACCACTCTCCTTCTTATTTCTTAGCGCAAAGGGATGACAATCTCATCGTCATCATCCTGACTAGCCTGCTCTTGATGTTGAATCCGGTTGGCTTCATTGGCAATGGCAGCAACGGACAAATCAGAGTTGCTGGCTAGTCTAATTATATCAGGCGAGACGGTGTTTGTGCTAGTGTTTGGCGGCAGATTGTTGCGTTGCTGGCCGAGCTGCTCCTCACGCAGGCGTTCCTCGCGCGTGGGGGTTGTCTTGGCGTAATAACTGGGGTCGAGCGGCTGGATGACCGACTGGTGAATACTGGGGTATGGGTTGTAGCGCACGGACATGTCGATGACATTTTTATCATCAGCCAGTACTGAGCGATCTCGGTAGGATACTGCGGCTGGGGTGGGTGCAAGAGCTGGTGCGGCTTGAACTGGTGCAACGGGTGGCTGCTGGGGAGGATACGACACAGGGGTTTGTGGATAATTGGAGGCTGCTGGCGGGGTTGGTTGCTCTGCAGGTACTGGGGTGGATGATGGTTGAGTGTCAGTAGGATGCGCTTCAGCTGGTGGGTTGCTGGGCTTAGTTATCGTGTGCGCGGCTGATTTTTGAGGTGGTACAAGGGGCACAGCATCAGTGCTGGGAGCAGCGTGCTGGCGCAGGTTGGCATAGATCGCTTCAAAGGATGGCGTTTCTTCTGGCTTAGACTCTGGCGCAGCTTTTGCTGTGGGCTTGGGCGGCGTGTAGGGTTTGCTCAGGGCATCGGGCAAGACCGAATCGTGTGGAATAACGGCGGGCAGTGCCATTGGCAGAGACTGGAGTGAGTCATGCTCTCGCGGCATGGGCTGTGGCTCGGCAGCAGGTGTTTCGTCATGTGCCGCATCGTCCACTGGCGAAATCTCGTATACCTCGGTAGATTGCTGAGGTGGGTATGGGTTTGGTTGGTTTTGGTAGGCGCTAGCATCAGGCGAGGGAGCTTGCTGATGCGACGACGCTATGCGATTCTCCGGGAAGCTCGTGGACGAATACGTCACCGCTGGGCGCTGAGGCTCTGGTGCTGAGTATGGCGACTCAGGCATACGAGGCTGAGGTGGCGACACTGGTGCAAAGCCAGCATCGTCAACTGGTGGTTGGTACGGTGGTGTAGCCTGTGGTGGAGTGTTTGGAGCTGTTTGCGGCGCTGCGTGGTATGGCTGCAGCTGAGCTTGAGTTTGTGGCCACTCCGGCTGATATGGCACGGGAGCTTGCTGGAGCGGTTGCCCGTCAGCTACGGCGGGTAGCGCCGCTGGTGGAGCCTGCATGCGCTCGATGGCGGCTCGGCGCCGAGCTTGGTTGGATTGCTCAATGCGCCGCGTCATCGCCCGTGCTTCGCTGCTGTTATCATCAAACATATCTGAGGTCTGCTGCGCCTCGAAGTAGACATCGCTAATCATCGACCCCTGTGCATCGGGTACGCGGGTGTGGCGAATAGACCACCCATGAGTATCAGCCAGCTGCGACAGATATGCTAGGCGGCGCTCGGCTTCGTCTTGGCTAAGGTTCTTCGTTCGCTCGATCTCCACCTTCTCGGGTACCGTAATCTCGATGAGTGAGTTGATACCATCAGGCTGCCACATGCGCCGGCGTGGCTTGGTGTAGAATGATATCACCGCCGCGAGGTAAACCTCCATTGGCTGGTCCTTGCGCAGTGGCAAAGCCAGCGCACCAAACAGCAGAATAATTGGCACTGGAATGACTGCCAGCGGCAAAAACACCTGTGACAATCCCCACGCCAACGCAATCCCCGCCGCCGCAACTAGCAGATAAATAAACTGGCGAAAGCTAAACGGCCCAAGAATCTTATCCTCTGCCTCTACATCCTGCGCAACCTTATATCTCGACATAGTTTATGTATTTATTATAGCATGAGGGGGATGAGTGGAAAGATCAAAGCTTTGATTATTTCTTAGGTCTTCTGAGTCTATCGAGGATCTTTTTGGTAGTTCTTCGCTGACCATCTTGCAACTCCTCTATCTGTTTCTTTTGTTTGCCTCTTTGCTCTCTTGCTTGTCTATCTTTTTCTTTCTCTTGGTTTTCCTTAAGAATTTCACCAACTATACCAACAGAATAACCTTCACCGAGTGCGTTGCGAGTAGTTGTGTTGACTGTAGGCCCTGCGGGACTATCAAGATAATCTGCCATTACCTTACTAAAGTCACCGTATTTTGGATTCAAGTTGCCACTACTATCAGTCCACCCACCATGCTCGCTAACAACTTGATCAAGAACTTTTCCAATCTTAGGACTGCTCATAACATATTGAGCATTGTAAGCAGTTTCATGAGTTTCTGGGTCAGATATTCTATCCATAATCATTTTATCTGTAAAAGCTTTTCCGTCGACTAGTTTGCTGGTGTACTCTCCCTTATTAGTCATTCGTCCACCATTTGCGAGTATACCCATATTAGATGAGCCGATTAATTCCGCAAAACCACCCTTTCGTAAGCCTTGAGCAGCACTCCTGAAAATAATTCTTCGATCATGATCAGAGAAGCCTTCTGCGGTCGAGGGTAATGCAGTCATAAACTTGTAAGCATCTCTGACATCAGACTCTGCAAGGGCAAGCTCTTGTACACCAACGAGTTCTTCGAGACTTAATTTCCTACCACCATACATACCAGTAGTGGCCATATTCTGGCGTTGTTGCCATGTTAGGTTAACTTGACGCTTTTGAGCTAGCTCGACTCTGCGCTGAAGATCCTCTGCTTCAATCTTCTCTGCTATACTCTCGAGTATACCACTATCACTTTCACCACCAACCCAATCAAAAGCTCTACCGACAACTCCTGTCGCACGACCATAACTTCTCGCTAAGTTCCTCTTCCTCTTTTCTTCTCTATTCTCCATGGCACGTGCAAAGCCGTACCCAATCTTTGTCCGCTTTGATCCTTCCATAATACCTCTCCGCGCACCTGTCCGTGCCATATTACTAAATGTACGTGCAGATCCCTTAGCAAACGCTCCAATTGTCCCAGTAGCAGCCATAGCGCCTTGTAATAAGATTGTCGAACTGAGCATAGGTATTGTACTTACTCCTAATGCGACAAACTGAGCAATTGTATCGTGGCTACCTGAAAATGCTTTAGCGGCGAGCTTTGATAAACCAAATACGACGGCAATCATTGGATATACTACCAATAGACCAAGGAACATATCCCACCATTTTTTAAAGAACTTCTCCGTGTTTGGTAGTAGCATAGCAACAAAAGCTAGAGGAGAGATGAGTGCTAGCATGACGATAATGGCGTTTCTTCCAATCAATATTAAAACAGTAATAGCTAAGCCTAAGATTGCACCAAGTAAAATGAGGGCTATAATTCCTACAGCTGCATGTGTTAGTGCTACTCCGGCTACTCCAACAATTGCGATTTGGGTAACTCCAGTTAAAACTCCACCAACTATATCATCAAAACCAGGAAAATAGTCTTTTGATCCACCAAGAGTATTGATAAAGCCGTACAGTGAACCCCCTAAGATATTAGATAAATCAAGACATACCTGGCTAATATACAAAGATAAATTGATCATAACTGTGATGACAATAAGCTTAGGAAGCATACGCTTCACACCATAGTTAGAAAGCCCTATCCCAGTCATTTGTGAATATATAATGAAAATAAATGCCGCAATAAGAAGAATATTTGCA
>CALHWA010000079.1 GCA_938036845.1 uncultured Candidatus Saccharibacteria bacterium
TCCCTGCCACACGGATACGCACCCCATGCTCGATGAAGATGGGCAGATCGCGATCGAGCATTGTTACTAGCAAGTTCATCAAGTGCTTGACCTCTGGACCGCTACGGTGCCAGTTCTCGGTGCTAAAGATATAGGCGCTGACGTACGGCACACCACGCTTGATGGTGGTAAGAGCAATATCGCGGAGTTTTTCGTAGCCAGCACTGTGCCCCTCTTGAGCCGAGAGGCCGCGCTGCTTGGCCCAGCGCCGGTTGCCATCAACAATATAGCCAACATGCTGCGGCAAGTGCGTGGTAGCACTCATGCCTGGCTCCATGATGGGTGGTTGGTTGCGTACGTCGGCAGAGAGAATGTCATTAAATTGTCAAAATATCCTTCTCTTTAGCGGCAAAGGCGGCTTCTATCGTGGTTTGGTGCTGTGCCATGAGGCGATCGATCTCCTTCTCCACTGCCTTCACGTCATCTTCACTCAGCTCCTTGGCTTCTTTGCGGCGCTTGGCGTCTTTCAAGGCGTCTTGGCGTACCCCGCGCAGGGCAATGCGTGCTTCTTCTACCTTCTCGCTGGCTTGCTTAACCAGTTGTTTACGGCGCTCCTCTGTCAGTGGCGGCACTGGCACACGGACGACGTGACCATCGTCGCTCGGGTTGAGGCCAAGCGCTTGATCGGCTCGGATGGCGCTCGCAATCTTTTGCAGATTAGCTGGGTCAAATGGCGTGATCTGCAATAGCGTCGCCTCTGGTGCCGTCACGTTAGCCACTTGGTTGAGCGGCATACTGGTGCCATACGCCTCGACCATAATGCCATCCAGCATACTCGCGTGAGCCCGGCCGGTGCGGATCTTCCCCAGGCGCTCCTCCAGGTGCTCTAGCACGTGGTTCATCTTTTCTTCGTAGGGGGTGGTATCAAACATCGCGATCTCCTTCTTGGTTTTCCTTTATTGTACCATTATTTACTATGGCATGAGGAGAGTTTGCATAAAAATGGCTGGCATTGTTGCTCGCGCTTACTCGATGAGATCCTATTTGGGTGAAGTGTGTCTCGGTCATTACTCATCTCGGCCTTAATCCATAATCCTAGAATCGGTACAGTACCCTCACGGCATACTCACTACACCGAAAATGTTCCGGCCAGATGATGCGGGGAGCTTGCCCGTTCGCGTATTTGCTGGCCTCCATATATTTTCTTGTGTAGCGAGCATACCGTGAGGGTGCACAAAAAACTATGAAGTGCCAGTGGTTATCGCCATCTCTTCTGCACTCCACCCACATGGCGCAGTCGATAGGAGGAGGTGCGGATGAAGCCATAAAAAAGCGAGTGGCACAGTTGTCGTGCCACTCGCTACGCAAAAGCTTACTCTCTCGCGACTACTCCGTCACGCCCAGCTCAATCCGCTTGAACTGGCTAACGCGGACATTCTCACCGCGCAGTGCCACCTGCTCTTTGATGAGCTGGCCAACGGTCTTGCTGTCGTCGAGCACAAAGGCTTGCTCGGCCAAGACCTGCTCGGCGAAGTGCTTCTTGAGCTGCCCTTCGACGATTTGGTCATGCATTGCCTCAGGCTTGCTTGCCAAAGCATCGCTGGTGAGAAACTCCTGCTTCTTGGCATCGTATACCTCAGCTGGGATGTCGTCCATTGTAGCATAGTGTGGGTTCATCGCAGCAACCTGCATAGCAATCTGGTGTGCAAACTCCTTAAACTCAGGCAAGCGAGCTACAAAATCTGTCTCGCAGTTGACCTCGACCACCACACCAATCCGACCACTGTGGACATAGCTCTCGATCAACCCTTCACGGGTCTCGCGGTCACCCTTTTTCTCCGCTTTGGTCAGGCCCTTTTTGCGCAGGGCATTGAGTGCTGAGTCAAAGTCACCTGCGGCCTCCACCAGCGCCTTCTTGGCATCGGTCAGGCCAATGCCAGTTAACTCCTTGAGCTTCTTAATGTCGTCAATCGTCACCGCCATGGTTAGTTCTCCTCCTTCGTTGCCTTGCCCTCGTTGACTGCTGCACTGAAGTAATCGAGCATCAGCTGCAGGCTCTTAATTGCATCATCGTTGGCGGGAATAGGATAATCAACCAAGTCGGGGTTGGCGTTGGTGTCAACAATACCGATCACTGGCACACCCAGCGTCTTCGCCTCGCGCAATGCGTTGTTGTCAGCCAAGATATCAAGCACTAGCACCAGGCCAGGCTTGCCATTGAGGTCTTTGATACCACCGTATTTGAAGTTGAGGCTGTCGATCTCTTCTTGGTAGCGCTGGACTTCCAGCTTGTTGTAGCGCTTCTCAAGGTCGCCACTAGCCATGCGGCGCTCCAAATCCTTGAGCTTCTTGATCTGCGCTGTGGTGGTCGTCACATTAGTAAGCATCCCACCGACCCAGCGGTTGGTCACATACGGCTGGCCAACTGCCTCGGCAGCTTGGCGAGTGATGTCCTTGGCCTGCTTCTTGGTACCAACGAAGAGGACTTGCTTGCCGCTTGCCACTGTCTTGCTAATGATAGGCAGCGCCACATTCAGTGCCTCGACCGTCTTCGCGAGGTCGATGATGTGGCTATCTTGCCGCTTACTATGAATATATGGTGCCATCTTCGGATGCCACCGGCTGGTCTTGTGCCCAAAATGAGCACCGGCTTCAAACAAAGCCTTGATATCTGCCTGCACGGCCATATCGCATTACTCCTTTTTGCCTTGCCCCACACGGTATGGAGTGGTGTGGAGCTGTGTCGTTATGGTTGGTTACAGTGTTGTAGTATACTAGAGTATGCGATTTGACGCAAGTGCAGCCGCCTCTTCCTGATCGAACCCGCCTACCCATGCCCGCTCACGTGCAGTAAACGCACCTTGCTTTATAGCGTCGAATACTTCTCTCTTAGTAGGCTGAGGCAAATATATTTCTCGAATGTACTGACTCGCCGAGATATATCGTTGATCATGTTGAGTATTTTCATCATACATCTCACTCATTCCAGGATAGTCTTGACATCGGTTGATGAGCGCTGCCTGCACTGCAGTTAAGCGCAAAGATGTCCCGTCCTTATACTTGAGTGCTCCGCCAAACTGGCCAGGAAGCTCATCGTCACTATCTCCCACAAAGGGAGATGAAGTTTTTCCATACTTATTTATCCGCTCACTGTCACCCATAAACGTAATAGCAGCACTACTGCGGGTTCCAAAACGCGACTCACCACCACGCACATTGAGCATAATCATATCCATCACAACATCATCAGGGTCGTAATCGCCAATACCATACCCCTGTGCTTGCTGATAGTCATACACTTTCTGGAGCTCTTCCTTTGTCAACAAAACTTTATTTTCTACATGTAGATAACCATCGGGTTGTGTCTCATCTGGGATGGGTACACCAAAGATCGGTTGCTCTCCTTCGCCAACAGTATTAACAAAAAATACTCCTGCCGCCTGTAGTTCACTCCTACTAACCATCTTATTGTATCCTATGTCTATATTGTACTCTGTAAGCAATTGCCTATCGTCCGGTGACTGTGTCGACATTACCCCTGGAATACGTATAGTTCCATATCCATCACGATTTCGACCTTTTGAACCAATCAGCTGCTGATAGTATTGCACGATCTGTGTCATGACGGCATCTGGTATATATTCACTGTTGATCATTTGCCATGGATATCGATTAGCTTCTATCCTCTGGTCTATAGCCGCATCAATCATTTTGCGTTCACGCTCCGCAAGAACCTGTTGCACTGCACGAGTCACCTGTGCGTCATCAAACATACCATCTTGAACTTGCAACCCCTCAATCAACTTCTTTTGCTGTCCAATTGCGCGAGCAATCCTCGTTCGTTGCTGAGGACTCTTGGCAGCGGTCGCTTTGTTTTCTAGTAGCAATACTCTCTCTTGAACCTGCTGAATCCTTTGCGCATTATCAACATACCCTTGCTGAATCACAGTTTCTATCTCCTGATCAACACACTCGCCCTGCTGACTCTGCTGGATGTATTTCCGTGCGTTCTCCATAAGGCGTGTCATTCCATGAGCAGATAGACTAGGGGCGTCCATCTCATCAGACCACAGCCAACCCTGTGGTATTTCTAGAGGCCGCTCCTCTGTAGTTGCCTCTTCTTTGTTGACATTACAACCAAGCTCAGCGTTAGAAAGGTGGCCCTCCCTAGGAATGTCCTGACTGTCTAAATCTGTAAAATGAGTAGCTGTCTCTGGGATGTGGTTGCCATACATCTCGCTGTTTTGAGCGGCTCGTTGCTGTTTGGTTATCATAACAATATGCTCTATTATATCTGTTTATTATACAGGTGTCACTAGTATACACCTTTTTGTTATATAATAATACTCTTTTGTGCCTTATTCTTGTGCTTTGACAACCCCCCACCCTCTCTGCTACAATATAGCGGTTATGAAAAGCAGTATTCACCCACAAACCTACCGCCCTGTCGTATTTAGCGATGATCAGGCGGGCTTTGCGTTTTTGACGCAGTCGACGGTCGCGACCGACGACACCATTACCTGGGAGGATGGCAACGAGTATCCACTCGTCAAGGTCCACATCTCCAGCAAGTCTCACCCATTCTTCACTGGCGAGGAGAAGATTATCGACACCGAGGGCCGGGTCGACCGCTTCGAGGCACGCCGCAAAGCTGCCGAGGCACGCCGCGCCGCTCTAGCCAACAAAGCCAAGAAGCAAAACGCCAAAAAGGCTGCCAAAGCTGCTCAAGCCAGCGCTGGCAAAGACGATTTCGCCAAGGCTGCGTAACACACTTGCAAGGCAATGATATAACGCTCACCCTTATTTTTAAGAGGGTGAGCGTTTCTATATACCGGTTTACTCATACGTCTCCCTCTCTAACTTGGCGAGATATTTTGTCCATCACTAGAATATAGCAACATAGATAATGATCTCAAGGATCTACTATGTTGCTATGTGATTTTTCATGTATCGTGTTGCTTTTTACCTTACAACACGAAAGTTCCGTTTACGCAGTCGCAGCACCGCCTCGCCCAATCGTCCTGCTAAGCCTTTTTTGGTCTGCGCCTCAGCGACGTCGGCCGTTATAATATCGTGCATTTTGCATAGTTCAGCATAAAACTGTGCTGGATTGTCCTCTAGTGTCCAGGTATGCTTATATTTACCCGCATCAGGGCCTTGCCATACATGCTCGGTTCTCTGTATGGTATCGCCCCGCAAGACGGTTCTGATATCACTATGGTTGGGGTTATTCGTTGCACCGCCGACATGCTCGCGGCGCACCCCAACTTGCGGCTCGCCCTGCTCACGCGTTGCAATAAAGCAGTTGCCACCATCTCGGACGATCTTCACGCTCATTGCTGGGTCATCAGTGCCCTCAAGTGGATAATCTTCAAGGATGCTTGGGCGCGTTATTTCGCCTGCTTCTTCTGTGGCATACTCTTGCATCTCACCCAAGATTGCCGTCATCATGCTGTGTGCTTTTTCGCGCAGCTCATGCGCCTCGTTAGTCTCTACTGTTTCCGCCGCAGGTTCTTCTTGGGCAGATGTTGCTTCATCCTCTGATGATTGGTCTATTCCCTTTCGCGATGCAATAAATGTTTCGAGCTCCATTTTGAGCTGCAGTGCTTCATCACTTGCTGGGTCAATTTTTTCAATCGTTGGGAGAGACCGTTTTTTCTCGACCACTTGCGCGTCTACTATATGGCCACTCTCCTCAGTCGAATCCTTGCGGCGCACTTCGGCCGCCACACGCTCATCCTCGCTGTGCGTCAAACGGAAGAACCTCACACCATCCTCTCCCACTACTGCACCAGTTGCACAGTTCTTGTCCCACGCAAAGTCTTTCATGGTAGGCGCTGGCTGCGCTTCGCCAATCATATTTGCCGAGAGTTTAAAGAGTAGCACTGTACCGTTCTTCTGACGCTCCCCATTAGCGTTTGTCTGGTCCTTATCAAAGGTATCAAACGCTACTACAGCCGTATGTATTTCTACTGGTATACCATCTGCTTCATGAATAGTACTGTCATGAGGCGCAAAGAACTGAGCCGTTACCTCTACTGGCGACGGAAATGTCTTTTCCTTAGCTAACGTGTAGTCTGCAAAGCTCCAGTCAAAACGAATCTTGAACTGATCAAGAAAATTATCATCATTCAATGCTAATGTATCTATACTATACACCTCTGTGCTGTCTGGCTGGGCAAGCGCTGTTTGCAGCTCACCTGCCATGCGTTCTTGCTCACTCCTATCATAGGCTTGCTCCGTGAGATGCTTCGTATTATAATATTTCATCACTGATGACTGCTCGCCTTTGTTCATCGCTTTTGCTCCTGATTTTTGTTGACATTACCTAATACCACATAAGGTACTCTCTCTTAATTTGTCAAGCTATTATGCAATAATTGCATGTACAAGCAAAAATATCTGAATCCTCACACATATTCTCTTTTCTACCAAAGCGACGGAATGGTGGGCGCTCGTGTAGATCTGGTAGTTACTCTGCAACTTCAGGATATCCAATAGCTCAAGAGTCGCCCCCGTGGTATAATCATTAGTATATGCCCAAAATTTCTCTCGATATCGCTGCCCTGACAGCTGAGCGTGCTGCGCTCGAGCAGTTTCTTGCCCAGCCTGATGCGTATAGTGCGCCCGATTTTACCGCCAAGAATAAGCGCTTTGCGGAGCTTGAGACCATCATTGCTACTGCTACCAAGCGCGCTACCGTGGAGCAGCAGCTGGCCGAGGCGCGTCAGCTCGCTCAGGGCAACGATGAGCTCGCTGAGCTCGCCAAGCTCGAGATCCCCGAGGACGAAGCCACCATTGCCCAGCTAGACGACGAACTCTTCATCCTCCTCACCCCCAAAGACCCCAATGACGAGAAGAATATCATCATGGAGATCCGGGCTGGCGCTGGCGGCGACGAAGCCTCGCTCTTTGCGGCCGAGCTCTACCGCATGTACCTGCGCTGGTGCGAGGCGCATGGCTACCGCACTGAGCTGCTGAGCGAGTCCGCCAACGACTCTGGTGGGTATAAAGAAGTCATCTTCAAGATTTCGGGCGATGCACCCTACGCCAAGCTCAAGTTCGAGGGTGGTGTACACCGCGTTCAGCGCGTGCCCGTTACCGAGAGCCAGGGGCGCATCCACACCAGCACCGCCACAGTAGCAGTCTTGCCCGAAGCGGAAGAGACAGACATCACCATCAATCCCAATGACCTCCGCATCGACATCTACCGTTCAAGCGGCCACGGCGGGCAGAGCGTCAATACGACCGACTCAGCCGTGCGCATCACCCACCTCCCCACTGGCATGATCGTCACCAACCAAGACGAAAAATCGCAGATCAAAAACCGCGAGAAGGCTATGAGTGTCCTACGCTCCCGCCTCCTCCAGCGCAAGATCGATGAAGAAAACGCTAAGCTTACCGCCGAACGCCGCGCTCTAGTGGGCACTGGCGACCGCAGCGAAAAGATCCGTACCTACAACTTCCCCCAAGATCGCATCACCGACCACCGCATTCGCTATAGCCGCAGTAACATCCCCGCTGCCCTCGGTGGCGATATCGACGACATTATCGAGCGCCTCCAAAGCTACGAACGCGAGCTGAAAGCGCAAGGGGCGGAACAGTAACACTTCGCCTGTTGTTCTTATTTTTGCTATCTATTTTTTCACTATAGCGAGTCTGTCATTCGCTAGCTTCTCTCTACTATCGTAGGATTTTTACATAAATAAGGAGTGATGAAAAACAAGCGCAGAGACAAAAAACAGAGGAAAGATTATAGAGAGACAAAGAAAGATAAGGTGGCATTCATCGATATTAATCAATATCTTCATGCGTGTGGTGCTTGCGCTCACTCCACACAGCCGGTGCCGCCTCTCCTCGTTGGTGTTGAAAGCACCGACCTACGCGACGAGCCTGCCGCTCCTCTCCATTGCACACATTACCCGCTGCAGCAAGGATGATACCACCGCCTGCGAGCATCACACCATATAAGCCAAGCGTTGCGACTGTCTCGAGCGGTACCGCCTGCTCAGCCCCCGCAGCCATCTCTTGAGCGATCATCATTCCAGCCACTCCTGCTGCAATAGGCCAGCGATGGCGCTGCGCCCACTGTGTCACACCTGTACCAACATTATAATACGGCGAATCAAGTGGTGATGGCGCACCTGCAAGGCGTTTACCCGCATGATATAACTCATGAGCTACAATCTCCGTCATTTTCTCTGGTGCGGTATTGTATCGCACCGCAATAGCTGCTCCATCCTGCAGAGGTGTTGTATACCCATGAAGACCGGGCGCAAGGTGCGCGCTGTCTTGGGGCTGAGCAATCACTATACCCACATCATGCCACCGATCGGCCGGCACCCCAGCAGCTGTAGCCGCTTCGTGTATCACCGTTGAATCATAATCTACTACTGTATCAGGAGGCAGCTGCTTGCCGAGCCCTGTCTCAAATGACACCGGCATTACGTGCGCCGATACTGCAATGCCATCAGCCTGGTATCGCGCTTCATGCGACCAGCCTATGATCTCGTCTGTGTAGCCACTCGTTGTCTTGTGCTTTTCTGCCATATTATGGCAGTATACCGCATTTATCCATTATTTGCCACACTCTACCCTGTCTGTTAATAGTGTGTAGTATTCATTAACATTAGATCATTATGGAGTAGTATGACATACGATTATTCCTCCAGTTATTCTTCAGCCCCACCGTACACGACGGCGGCCAGCAGCCCCCTCGACCCACTGATGTGGGTGATGGTCATCATTATGCTCATCCTGAGCCTTACTGTGATGGCCGTCGTGCTCGCCTCGATGTGGCGGATGTTTACCAAGGCTGGCAAGCCAGGCTGGGCTGCCCTTATCCCTATCTACAATACCGTTGTGCTCATGCAGATCATCGGTCGGCCTGAGTGGTGGGTATTGCTGTTGTTCGTACCTTTCGTCAACTTGTACGTCGCTGTTGTGTCGACGCTCGAGCTTGCGAAGTCCTTTGGCAAATCAACCGGCTTTGGTGTGCTGATGCTATTCTTCCCGGTCATTATGTACCCAATGCTCGGCTTTGGCTCTAGCCAGTATCTTGGGCCGGTTGCACCTCAGCCTGCGCCGTACTATCTACCACAGCAGCCACCGCAAGCCTAAAAATCTAGCATCTCAAACAAAAGAGCCAGCATAGTGCTGGTTCTTTTTGCGACCTCTGTTTATTGTACGAAATTTGCAGTGCAAGCAAATTATTGCTACACTAGGATTAGAAAGGAGGAAATACGCTATGCCAACAGGAAAACCAATTCAGTACGACTGGGGCTGGTGGGATCTACCCAAGGTGCCTTGGTGGTAAGATATGAAGTACCTTTTATGTGGCAAGGGCTTGTGGCCATTTTACCCTTGCTAATAAATGGCACTAGGCTACCGCTCGTTTAATACAACTTTGTAATAGCTCTATTATAGCTATAACAAAAACCACATAACACAAGGAGACAAGGATGGGCAAGTATAATCATTGGTGTTGCGCTAATCCAGTACAATGCTGGCACATGCGTCACGATGTTTCTTGCCTGGCTACGATTAGCTACACCGAGAGCGTGTAGTTTATTTTTTTGGCAAATCCTATAGCGTATTATAGATAAATTTTTGAGCGCGCGTCTATACGAGGCGTCTCCTCAGTAACAAAGCACCTCTTAGACGAGAGGTGCTTTGTCGTTGTGTCAGCAAAATGCTTCTTACGCGGCGTCCTCTGCCTCGGCTTGTTTGCGCGAGGTTTGGCGTGGCGTGGCGGTCTTTTCGAATGAGCCACCAGCTGCCTCGAGTGCAGCTACCACACTCTTCGACGCACCTTGTGTCTGGAGCACGAGCTTGGCCGTCAGTTCACCACGAGTGATTACCTTCACGCTGTGAAATGGCGTCTCGATCAGCCCAGCCTCATACAGTGCGAAGTTATCAACGGTACCCGACAAGTTATTGAGATGGTCACTATACACCACCTGGGCAGGAGTGCGCAGGCTCTTAAAGCCACGCGCCTTTGGCACTGCTGTAGCAATACCATTCTGCCCACCTTGGAACATCGGGCGCAGCTTCTTACCGGTACGGGCGTTCTGCCCCTTGGTACCACGGCCAGCTGTCTTACCACCGCCAGCGGCAATACCGCGGCCAACGCGCTTGCGATCTTTGTTGGCTGCGATGTGGAGTTCGTTGTATTTCATCTACTTGCCCTCCTTTGCGGATTGCTTCTTGGCACCAACCCACTGCTCACGCGGCACCATGCTGCGCAGGGCTTCTACCGTAGCATAGGCGATGTTCACCTTATTGGTACTGCCCAGGCTCTTCGAAAGCAGGTTGCGAATGCCTGTCACACCAATAACGGCGCGCACCACACCACCAGCAATGATACCCGTACCAGGCGCAGCTGGCTTGATGAGCACACGTGCACCACTAAGCTTAACTTCCATCTCGTGTGGGATGGTCTCATTCACCACCGGAATAACGACGAGGTGCTTCTTGGCTACCGATGTTGCCTTGGCAATGGCAGTCTGCACATCGGCACCCTTCGCCACACCAACACCAACCTTATTCTTGCGGTTGCCCACCACCACCAGCGCCTTAAAGCGGAAGCGGCGGCCACCCTTAACGACGCGCGCCACGCGGTCGATGTTGACAACAACTTCTTCAAATTCCTTTGGCGTGTCATCACGCTGGTTGCGCCGGTCATCGCGGCGACCACCTCGGCCCCGACCACGCTGGTTGCGCCGGTCATTTGGGCGAGGTGTAGTATTTGCAGGTCTGTCTGCCATACTAAATTTCCTCCTCTTTTAGCTCTGCATCTGCCTTACGAATCGCTTCCTCAAGTTCTTTAAGCCCTTCAGGTTGATAAAGAACAACAAGATACTTTAGAATCTGCGGAATGTCATATGGACTCACTTTACTACCTATGTCAGAGACGACACCAATAATCTCATCATCCACACGACCCGCAGCTTGGAGTACTTCTGGACTCATCTCACTCTCGAGTCTATCTATCACTTGTTGTCGTGTTTCCGGACCGGTGGTGGTTGCGTGCTCGTGACTACCCATACTAAAACTCCAATCCTTCCTTGCGGGCAGCGTCTGCCAGGGCGCTCAAGCGGCCAGCGTACTGGCGACCATTGCGATCGAAGACGACTGCACTTATCTTTGCTTTCTTGGCCTTCTTGGCAATATCTGTGCCCACCTTGGCGGCCTTCTCTGTCATGGTGCCGGTCGCTTTGGTACCAACAGTGGTGGCAGCAGCCAGTGTTGCATGAGCATCATCATCAATAAGCTGCGCGCTTACGTGCAGGTTGCTAATCGTCACACTCAAGCGTGGGCGCTGAGCTGTGCCGTGCACGCGAGCCCGAACGCGGCGCTTGCGCAGGTCACGATTCAGGAGTTTTTTTGCTAATGCGTGTGCCATTATTTCTTACCTGCCTTCCCTGCTTTGCGCAAAATTTGCTCACCAACGTACATAATGCCCTTGCCCTTGTATGGCTCTGGCTTCTTGAGAGCGCGGATCTCGGCGGCGACTTGGCCGACCTTTTGCTTGTCGATACCCGTCACAACGATCACCATTCGCTCGTTCGTTACATTAACCCCCTCTGGAGCTTTGTAGTGGACTTCGTGGCTAAAGCCCAGGCTCATCGTCAGCTCGTTATTGCTCGACGAAACCCGAAAGCCCACACCTTTGACCTCGAGGCGCTTCTCGTACCCTTGGGTCACGCCAATCACCATGTTGTTGATGAGGGCGCGCATCAGCCCATGCTGGGCCCGAGCAGCCTTAGACTCATCCTTTGGATGAACCGTCACCTGTCCGTCCTCGACCTTCACCTCGACCGCTGGCGTAATGAACTGCGAGAGTTCACCTTTGGGGCCCTTGACGACCACATCACCAGAGTCAACCGTGATTGTCACACCCGATGGAATCGCCACCGGCAGTTTTCCGATTCGACTCAGACTCATTGCTTACCTTTCGATTAGTAGCCAGCAAAATGTTTGTCTCGTGCTGCCGGCCGCTCTCCATAGGCGAACAACCAGAACGCAAAACTCCCGTTTTACTCGCAAAGTTAATATCTTGTTAATTGTACCACAGATGGTGGGGAGAGTGCAAGGCTAGAAAAACACCAGCGGCGAAACCTTAGCACGACCCATACCAATACACCCTTCTCACCCATATCTCCATCAAATGAACCGCAGGGGCAAAAGCTCATACAAGCAAGACGGGCCGTCCAGCTAATTCTCTTTAGAGATTATACACCTACCCCCGAGCAGCATCAAACTGCTCAGGCGTCAAGAGGATCTCGCCCGTCGATTGCTGGTAGAGCGGGATGTAGCGGCCACTCTGGGGAATGATCTGCCGCACGTGCTCGATTGCATCGGCAACTTCCCCTTCCGTCCAATCTGTGCTCCGATCGCGAATCACAACACTCTTAACCCCTGTTGTCGCCATACTCGCGAAGCTCTGGTACTGCTGAGTATGCTCACGCGACAGGTGCACCTGACCAGGCTCTGGCTGGGCCACAATGAGATTGACGAGGCCATAGGGGTCATTGCGGGGTAGTGGTATATCGCTCCCAGGCTGCACCGTGTGACGAGCGGCGAAGAAGCTCACCGTCAGCGGAAAAACTGGGTCGAGCCCCTGCCGGTGAGTAACCTCGCTGCAGCGCAGGCCAAGCACCAGTGCCTCAGCCACGTGGGCCGGTTACATAGCGTGGATCATATCGCCCTGCTCGATCAGTGGCTGGCCGGTCTCGTACTGCCAGCGGTTGCGCTGATCAGCCTGCTGCCACTGCTTGGGCGAGCTCGACTGCGCCATTGTCTCGAAGAGGCGCTGCCGCACGACATCATGCTGAGCCTGAGGCAAGAGCTCGGGCAGCAAAGCAGCACCACGCGCCATCACTGCCCCAACCTTGTCTAGCGCGCAGTAGCCCGCGAGCTCCTCGCAACTCATCTGGGCGATTGGCATATGTGCTATTGGGTCAATCGTATCATCATAGTGCGCACGGCTCCGCAGCGGCAGTGCAGTCGGCAATGTCGCAAGCGGCGTCGGCCACTTAAGGTCGGCGCACTGCAGATCATGCGTATTCAGCAGCTCCACAGCCCGCTGACTTGCACGATACCACAGCGCGTCGGTCAACTGGTTTTCATCTGGCGTTACTTCGCAGGATGATACTGGTGATACTTCGTATGATGGCATGATATTCTTGGGATACTTCGCTTTGTTTTTTACTTTCGTTCTGAGAGTACTTGTGCATTAGTATGTGGCATTTTTGATAAAAAAGCAAGCCCTTACCCACTCCAACCCCTCAACCGCAACACTCCCCATGCAAAAAGAGGCATCTTGGTTCGTCCTTTGTTAAAATTGGATCTACGAAAACAACCTAATTTTAGCAGAAAGGTATTCCAAAATGCCTCAAAGAAAGTATACACAACTTTCAAGCGAAGAGCGAATTGTTATTGAAACCTTGCTTAGAAGCTCAGCCGGGGTGCGCGAGATAGCTCGCATGCTAAACCGCAGTCCCTCAACCATCTCCCGGGAGCTCAGGCGAAACCAGAATTTTGCCAAAAAGACTAGAGTCAATAAACCTAAGGAGCTAAGGCTAGACTCGAGACGCTTTCGTGGTACCGCCAAAGTGCCAGTGATTCGCGAGAAGAAGGCTCGGTATAGGAAACGCCTGTGCCAATTCGAGAGAATAAACTACTTGGCTAAATCCGCCCAGCAGAAGACGCTGGCTAGATGCAAGAAGCAGTCTCTGCTGCTCGAGCTTTCTAGATACCAGCAAACCAGAGAGTTCGTTAAATCGCGCCTCAGGCTGCGCTGGTCTCCCGAGCAGATTGCCGGCAGGCTGCAGATAGAGATTAACAAAAGAGACAAATCTGCTAGCTTGCTTTATGTCTCGCCTAAAGCAATCTACAAATACGCCAAGAAATACAACCTCCATAAACACCTGCGGCGGCGCGGCAAGAAATACAGATGCAGCCGTATACCTGCCGGCTGGATGTCTGCCGGCAAACGCAATATTGCAACTAGACCCGGCGTAGTGGACGAACTCGGGCGCTTAGGCGACCTAGAGGGCGATACCATCTTCGGCAAGGATAGCCGAGACAGATTGCTCACTCACGTGGAGCGAAAGACGGGGTTAGTCTCAATTAGCCTAGTGCGCGGCTATGATGTACATAAGATACAAAAAACAGACCATACTCGACCTAGAAAGGCTCAGCAGGCACACCGGAGCCTTACCAAAGACCATAACCTACGACAACGGCGTAGAATTTGCCGGTTGGAGACAAACCGAACAGGAACTCAATACAAAGATTTACTTCGCCAATCCCTACCATTCCTGGGAACGAGGCAGAAACGAAAACACCAACGGACTCATCCGCGACTTCTTCTCCAAAGGCACAGACTTCAAAAAACTAACTAACCGGGATATATTAAAAGTAGAATCCATGCTTAACAACCGACCAAGAAAACGATTCCAGTGGCTAACGCCACTGGAATACGCCGCGTCTTTGGGTGTTGCGGTTGAGGAGTGAGGTTAGAAGGTAGTTTGCTTATTTTCTTAACTCATGCTATTATAGGACCTATGGTAGATAGACATGATGAAGCTAATGCAACTTCTGTTGCAGATTCGAGGACGACCGACCTCGGAGATAAAGTCGATAATCAAATTGCACTCCTTGATCATATCGCCACCAAGATCAAGGAGACCACCGAGATGGTAGAAGAGAGAAAAGGGAGAAAGGAGGGGTGGCGCAAGAGGCTTGGAGAGATCGGGATTCTTGCCAATAGCTTATCATCAGTAGATCCCTCTGTTATCGATGGCGTCGAGACTAGGCGCCCCGGCATACTCTGCGAACTCGGAGACAGTCTTTGGAGCCTCGGCCAGAAAATGCATCTTCTTGATGAAGACGTCAAACGGGCTGAGAGAATTATGACACCAACACAGCGCGAGCAAGAGTTGCTGGACAGCATAAAGCCGCTAATCATAGACCAGATGTATGCAATGGATCCAGAGTCGCTGCAAACGTATCAGCAAAAAGATAGCGAAGGTGAAATCACCAAGGAAGTTGCGCTGTTTCAATTGGGAAAATTTTCAAAAACGATGTATATCGGCAACATAGAATGCGAGTGTGCCGCCTATTTGGGTAATGACGGCAGGTTCTATATCGAGGGCCCGCGCCGTAGAGCATCTTCGGGCGATATAGTTATTGACGTCCATCCTTACAGCATTGAGGACGCTATGAATTATGGGGTCTCATTCGGTGGAATCAAAGTCTCTCAACTAGTTGAAGCCGTGGTAATGTGTACGATATAGTTTCTCCATGAAGTTTTCATAGATGAGTGCAGTCAAGAGCTGCACGACCCTGCTACGTATATTGCCGATTTGCCAAATATGATAAATCTGGACGAGGCTACGAACGAAGATATACGGGCGTTGTATCAGACTTTTCGCGACAATTACGGCACCGAGCGGTTAGCGCTAAAACCTGTGAAAGGCTTCATGAAAGAAGTCCGGCGTGAGCGTTCAGCGTCGAATCGAGCTTTTCGGTCGCAATCTCATTAGGATGAAAATAGGCGAATTCTTCAGCCTCTTCGGTGGCTTGCGGATTTGTGAGGAGTTTTACTTCGTAGGCGAGAATCAGTACCGGGTCGTCGAATTTATCGTGCCAAGTCGGGATGATTAGCGGTTTGCCCGCGAGGATTTCGATTTCTGCGTCTAGTTCTTCGCGAAACTCGCGCCGTAAAGCCTCGTGCAGACCTTCGCCGTGTTCCAGTCCGCCACCCGGCAAATCCCAAGTCTCGCCCCGCTCGCGCACGAATAAAAGTCGCCCCGCTCTATCGCAAACCAGACCCTTGACCGTCACTCGATAGGCAGCTTTGAAATCTTTCAGCTTCATCTCATGCCCTCGCCTACAAAACTCCCCGCCGTAACTACCCGAAACAAACCGCAGCCAAATCCGCTATTTTTCACTTTTCTTTGTTCCGACTCGATTTTTTAGCTCGAAAACTTCCTTTTTCAGCTTGTTGATTTCGCTGTACGCCCAGACGCCTAAAGCAAACGCTAGACCAGCGAGGCAAAGAGCCGAGGTAACTTTTTGTTCCATAAATCTCCTTTCTGTAAACGGTCTTATATTGATTGTAGCATAGCATCCTTAGTGTCTCCTATTGACATCAAACAAAAATACCCGGGGTCGTAAAACTTCCGGGTATTTTTTGGCTACGAAAAGTTTTAATAAACCTTCAACAAAACTTCTCCGCCAAGTTTGGCCTTGACAGCTTCGCCACCGGTCATGACACCCTTGCTGGTGCTGACGAGGACGATGCCGCGGCCTTGCTTGACCTTGGGGATGTCGGCAGCAGCCACGTACACGCGGCGGCCTGGCTTAGACACCCGGGCCAGCTCGGTAAAGGCTGGGCTCTCGCCAGCGCGGTTGATGGTGACAACCAATGTACCGCGTGGCTTGCCATCCTCTACGGTAGCACCTGCCAGGTAGTGATTCTTGACCAATTGCTCGGCCACAACTTGCTTGAGCTTGCTGGTGGGCACACGGACTTCTGTCTTGCCAACCATCGCAGCGTTGCGGATTCGGGTGAGGAGATCCGCGATTGGGTCAGTTGATTGTAAACTCATAACTCTATCTCCTTTCCGTTACCAACTGCTCTTTGTAATGCCTGGGATTTCGCCCTTCGATGCCTTCTCGCGGAAGTTGATGCGACTCAGGCCAAAGCGGCGCATATAGCCACGTGGCCGACCACTGAGGGCATCGCGGTTTTTCCAGCGGGTTGGGCTGGAGTTGCGCGGCAGCTTTTGCAGGCCATCGAGGTCGCCCGCCGCCTTGAGCTCAGCGCGCTTGGCAGCGAATTTCTCGATC
>CALHWA010000080.1 GCA_938036845.1 uncultured Candidatus Saccharibacteria bacterium
GTCAGCCTACCACTGAATAATACGATCTTTTTTGAGGCATCGATGGTATATTGTTGATGCAGTAGCTTCGATGCGCGCTTTCTCGTCATTGCAGTAAACCGGGTATTGTCAACTGCATTCTTGAGCACCGATACGTTTTGTAGTGGGCCGCTTTCTTCATTACTTTGCGCCGATTTAGCGATCAAGCTATCTTTGATGAACTTGCTCACAACGATAATTTTTGCACCCGCTAGATACTTATATGTCTTATAAAAGTTAGTTATTTCATTATGGATATGCACATAAACTCTACCTTTGTATCGTTCCTGGTTTTTGTGCCACCGTAGGATGTGCGTCTGGATGATCGCATTCTCAAACAGTATTTTGCGATGGTTTTTGCGAGCAATATGCTTTGATACCTTCCTCAAAAAATACAGCCGTTGCAGGATCGCCCGCAAAGACGCACTCTTATTTGTATCGACAAGGCGCCGGAATATACTGTAGAGTATAGAGTCCGCTGCTCTGATGACCCATGGGGTGTGTATAAAGACAAAGTCTGTATGCGTATACGCCTGAGCCTTTTCTATAGCATCTGGCGTTGCGGTGCTATATACCGTGAGGCGAGAGCCGCCTTGCCGCTCATTCTCATCGATAAAATTCTGTACCAGATTCTCTACCGCACCCCCCATCACCGAAGGTACCGGCAAGAGGCCAGTCGTTATGATCGCTATAGTTCCTTCTTGGTTCATCGAGCAGCCTCTCCCTCGTATTCATACAGTTGGCGCATATTCTTCATAATATTTGGTGTCGTGTATCGTGATAGTGCGGATTGGATTGCGTCTTTCTCGTGGCGTAAGGAGCGGCGGTGCTTTTTGTGGCGCTGGACAGCCGCGCGAAATGTCTGCATATCACGCGCTGGCGTAGCACCCACCAACGAGAGGAGCTCAGCAACCCCTCTGCATTCCAGGGCGACAATTGGCATGCGGCCCATCATCGCCTCAAGAATATTAACGGGCAACCCCTCTTGCTTTGACGTAGAAACGTATAGATCCGACGCCTGGAGCAACTCTGGTATATCCTTTCTATACCCTAGAAAATGAACTTGACTCTGTATACCATAGCGAACAGACTGCTTGTGGATCTTACCCTGCAGACTATCTGCACCAACCAGCAAAAGATGCATCGATGTGTCTTGCTGTAAGGTTGTTTTAAGCGCACTGAGCAGCCAAGACTGGTTCTTTCTTTTCGACAGCTCAGCGACGTAGATTATGACGAAATCATTCGGCTTAATGCCCAGCTTCGCGCGTATTGCCTGCCGTGAGTTCTTGTTGATTGTAATGTCAAACCGCTTTGGATCCACCCCCACGCCCGGCACATACACCACGCTGGTGGCAAAGTGACGGTTAGCTCGGGCGTAGTCCTCAGCATTGATCGTGATGAGAACGTCGGTGTAGTGTGCCATCAGGCGCTCGATGGGATAGTACACCAGCCAATTAAGCAGCGGCGCACCCGTAAAGAAGTGGAAGCCATGGGCAGTGTAGATCACCCGCGTGCCGCGCTGCCGAGCCTGCCGAGCGGCAAGACGCGTCACCACACTCCCCACCGGTGTGTGGGTATGGATGAGGTCGTACTGCTCGTGGTCGATAATCTCCTTGAGCTGGCGATAGGCCCGGATATTGCTCAGCGTGAAGGGGCTGCGCGTAAATGGCACAACGAACTGCTTGTCACAATCCTCAATATGCTCCTCACCCATCGAGGCATAATGCACCTCGTACCCCTGTTCGCGCAGCATCCGCATGAAGGGCCGGTTAAACTTCTGGAAGTTGGCAGTGTGTGAGGTGAAGAGGACTTTTTTCTTATTCGAGGGCATTATCGACTCCTGTTACTGCCCGCTCATTCCCCTCTGTATGGCCACTCATCATCAATACCGCTCCAATCGTCTTTATCATGATCTTGACGTCGGTCAGGAAGCTTAGCCGCTGCACATACTCACCGTCCATCTCGGCTTTGCGCTGGTCGTCTAGGTCGTCGCGGCCATTTACCTGCGCCCAGCCAGTGATGCCGGGCTTGACGGAATTAGCATGGTATTTTTGGCGCAGACTAATAAGCTTTTTCTCTGTCTTGATGACAGGCCGCGGCCCAACAATACTCATCTCACCTTTGATGACGTTGAGTAGCTGTGGCAGTTCGTCGATGGAGAGCTTGCGCAGCACCCCACCGAGTGGTGTAATATAGCTATCTGCGTTGGTAAAACTATTGGTTGGCATATTCTTTGGTGCTTTTGTAGACATAGTCCGGAATTTATAAACTGTAAATAGCTTCTTATCTTTGCCAAAGCGCTTCTGGCGGAACAAGGCCGGCCCTTTTGACGTGAGGCGGATCGCCGCCGCGACTAGCAGCATTGGTAGCCCTAGAATCACCAGCGCAGCCAGCGCAATGCTCACATCTTCGATGCGTTTTCCGTATTCCCGATACATGGTATACCCCCTTGTTACCCTGTGTTGTTATCATGCCGCGTACCCATGCGGCTGTATGCTTCAGCAAAATAAGTTTTATTAGGTAGCGCGACTAGCGCTTAGCCTTGGTCGCCGCGGATGTAGCTGCGGCAGCTGCTTCGGCCACGCGCTGCGATTGCGCATAGTCGTAGGCAAAGAACAATCCTACGATGGCAAGCAGCAATGCACCACCACCGCCAAGTGCCATTGCCTGCCCGAGCCCTATACTTGCTGGTACGCTTGGCGTATTGACAGCGTCGACTGTTTTGATGCTAACTTTGGTTTTGCCATACAATGCTTTCGTTTGCTTTTCAAACTCGGTAATTGCCTGCTTGAGCAAGGTTTCGCTCATCTTGGGTTCGCCAGTGTTCATCGAGACAGTGATAATGTCGGTGTTCTTTACATGCTTGGCGGTTGTGTTGGCCAGCAGTGTCTCGTAGCTTCCCTTGTACTGGGCACGGTCGATTACCGGATCGAGCACCCGCCGTGAGGTAAAGAGCGTGGTGTAGTTAGTAAGCGTAATGGTGTTTTGACCCTGCTCTACCCCTGTTAGGAGCAACGTTGCCGAGCTTTTGTACTGCGGCTGCTGGACGGACAGTACATAGGCTGCACCCAGCCCGACACCAACGAGAATGGCAACAATCATCACCGGCCACTTTCGTGCATAATATCGTATTAGTTGGTAAAAGTTGATTGTTTCCACAATGCCCCCTGTGTATTATGTTCTCATATTGTTTGTCCCACCTATGTTCGACTATAGCATACATTTTGCCGAGCTCCAAGCATATCTTGCAACATATGGCGATCATACATTTATAGAACAGAGGTTATACCATAAATTGTTGTGGAAAATTCAGCAGCACCTCTACCAGATTATGATGGTATAATAGCGCTATAGAACAACAAGGCTGATATAATTCAAAACGTAAGGATCATCAATGACAAACTCAACACCAACTAAGCTAACTTTTCCAGAACTCCTACATTGGATAAACCTCATCGCGAAACTTCCGTGGGATGCCGCAGGCGATTCTCAAGCCATCAATCATGCCGTCAAGGAAGTTCAAGACAACTACCCATTCAGACTAGAAACGGTTATTTCGGACAGTATAGATCCGTTTCTATGTATCGACGGGATAGACGTCAATCGTCTCAGTTCGACTCTAGCAGTTGTTGCACATTGCACTGAAACTGGCCAAGACCAAGAAATGGCTATCGACCTATTTGCAGAATATGTTCAAAAGCTACGAAGTACGTGGCCAAAATCACCGCTCCACCAGGAAACCGGAGACCGTTCATATGCACTATGGCAAGGTCCGCACAATTGCTTCGTCGAAATAGTCCACCCTCATGGTTGGCCTCCGCTGCTCATTGTGAGTCCACGAAGCGCGCGACTTGAGCAGGGCGGAATAACGCTCAACGAGTTCATAGGGGACTATATCTTCAGCCGCGTATTTCCACTGCGCGATCTTGGCGTCATCAAGACTGCTATCCCAAGCAAAGCGTTTCAGAAGGATGGCAACAAATATACCCTGCGTCAAGGTGACGATCTAACATGGGATGCGTTCGAAGAACAGCTAGCCCTCACAATCTCAAGGCTCCCCCGGCGTTCTTTCCTAATCATTGCTGATTCGCAGAGCCCAGACCATCTTCCTTTCGTCCAGTTCTGTGTTGAAGACGATCTATCGCTCAACTACGCCGTAACTGCTGAGTTCACAGGAGAGAACGTTGGTATACACAAAGCGTCGTTCACCAGCGAACAGCGTCAGACGCTCAACAGCCTCGGATTTGCTCACAACGATCCAACAATACCAAACTGGGGACGCGACTGCCGATGGCCGCTCCACAGCAAAGCGATCACTGACATAGCTCATGCTTGCGTTATACGACTGCGAGATATTAGCCAAGTCAAGACACCGAGTCAG
The DNA here is from genome assembly GCA_938036845.1 of uncultured Candidatus Saccharibacteria bacterium. Lineage (GTDB taxonomy): Bacteria > Patescibacteriota > Saccharimonadia > Saccharimonadales > Saccharimonadaceae > Saccharimonas. The sequence goes on from CALHWA010000080.1 coordinate 4,400, forward strand.
TTGCGCTATTGGGGATGGGTCAATCCCGAAGACCCAAACCCCTACACACCTGATGATCAGCTGTATCCTGGTACTGATCGGTTGATGCCTTACCATCTTGGACTTGAGTACGAAGCGTTGGATTAGAGGTAACAAGTGGGGAGTATAACGCCTCGCTCTACTCCCCACTCTCTCCACCCTGATACTCGCTCAGTGTCACGCGCACGATGCGCTCTTTACCATCACGGAGGATGGTGAGGGCTACGACATCGCCAGGCTGGTATTCGCCAATCAGGCTCGAGACGTCGCCTTGCTTACCCACGACGAGGCTATTGATCTTGGTAATGACATCCTTCTCACGGAGGCCAGCTTTATCAGCTGGGCTACCTGCTACAATCGCGCTTTTGTCGCCACTTGTCATCACATACGCGCCTTCCTTCGCCGAAGTACCAACCTGCTTAGCAATATCTGGCGTGAGCATCACATAGCGCGCCCCAAGGTAGGCCCGACGCACTCCCTTGCCCGCCAGGACCGACTTGAGCGTCCCCTTCATCGCATTGACAGGAATAGCAAAGCTAATGCCCTGAGCGTTTGTTGCCACTGCTACATTGATGCCAATCACCTGCCCCGAGCGGTTAAGCAATGGCCCACCAGAATTACCAGAATTCACGGCAGCATCGGTTTGGATGAGATCAGTTAGGCTCTCCGTTCGCTGGGTGCTATTGCCCGATGTAGAGGCCGTGACAGGTCGCCCTTTACCAGAGATGATACCGCTGGTGACGGTGTTTTGGTAGCGGCCTAGTGCGTTGCCAATCGCCACAACTGACTGCCCCACCCGCACCGTTGCTGAGTCACCGAGCGACAGTGGCGTGAGCACTGTGTTACCCACCTCAAGTTTGAGATAGGCAATATCATTAAGCGGGTCCTCACCCACCACCCGAACGTCATCATACCGCGTGCCGTCCGAAGCAATGACACGGATAGAGCTCGCCTTAGACACAACATGTTTGTTTGTGACGATGTAACCATCTTTGCTGACAATAATGCCAGTGCCCGCTGCAGCTGATTGGCGAGTGGTCGTGCGGAGCGATGATGATTCTTCGATATTAGTGATAATAGACACGACACTCTTTGATGCTTTGTCGGCTACATTAGCTACTGCAGATTCATCAGCGGTGGGAGCGAGGTTACCATCGGTGCTAACCTGGTCGCGCTCAGTGACGGTCGCATTGCGGTCAATTGTTCGCAAATAAACCCACATCGTCATCGCCACGACGAAAACGAGGGCAAGCGCACCCGCTGCAATAATAGACATGATTTTTGATTGACGCATGGCGCGCGCCGCCCGCTGATCTTGCGCTGTCATCTGCGGTTGTTGATTCATAACCTCTTTTCCCCTTACCCTTTTTCTCATTTGCCTCGGCTACGCAAGGCCAGTGGCGCTGAGGCTGTTAAACAACAGCAAAAGCGTCAGCACAAGCCCAACCGCCAGTGTTGATGGCAAGACAATATCTGCCCCGCGCACCACACCATGCTGATAGTAGCTATTATAGGCACGCTCACACACAAAGCCAAAGAGCACCAAAAAGAGCGGCAACTGTGCAAGCTTAATCGCCCCCAGACCAGAGATAGTATAGGCAAACATCCAGTGGTAACTCACCCAGCCAAGCTCCGCAAAGATCGTCGCGGTAATCAGCGCGTAGGTACGCGTGAGTGGTTCCTCATAGCTACCGAGAATATGCCGTGCAGCACAGTACCCCAGCACCCACAGCGGTAGCACCACTAGAGCGGCATCCCACCGATAGGAGCTCATGGCGAGAGCCGTCGCTCCAACAAAAACACCAACACCCGCCTGAATAGCCACCGAACGGCGATCCGATCGTGGCTTGAGCACTACGAGCCACAACGCATGCAGCACTGCCAAAACAACCTGTAGCCAGATCACTCCACTAGCAGCATACATCAGCATCACGACGCTAATGCCTACCGTGAGGTCGATCATATTTGCCACAATATTGGCAAGCCAAAAGCGTGGCCGCACCGCAAGCGCCCGCCACTTACTGGCGATCACCAGTGCCAACGCGAGCCAAGGCGACTGCACCTCTAGGACGATCAAAAACAGCAGCGTCGCAAGCCCAAGATTGAGCGCCACATAAACGACCTCACTGACTCGAGACTGACGATGTGTACCATGCAAAAAATCCATTGCCTTTTATTATACCATTTTGGGCGAAAAAATAAGAGCCTAGGGCGAGAACATTCTACTCTCTACTGTACTACTGTACTGGCTGTGCTAGTTCCGCAGTTTGTCTTGCTACGCCTAAGTTACAGAACCTCACGATAAGATCGTATGCTGCTTTCCCCCACTCTTCCTCTGCTAGAGCATAAAGAAATTATTAATGATACGTTTAGATAAGCGTGAACAAGTTGGTGCGCGAAGGGCGTTAGCTCGTGTCGCAATTTATCAGGGTAATATGGCGAGGTGAGGAGAATACTGCTCAAGAAAGACTCTAAAAATCAGACGGTCTTTGCTTGACCCAACAGCACTATGGTTCTATAGTGGGTATATATGGCACACAAACTCCATTTTCGCAACACCAAGCAACATTGGGTGGCCGCCGCCGTCCTCGCACCTCTCCTT
>CALHWA010000081.1 GCA_938036845.1 uncultured Candidatus Saccharibacteria bacterium
ACCAGAAAGATCTTATTGTTCTAGCAACAGCTGACGGTACGCTGGTTTGCCCAGAACAGCAGTTGACTAAGCGCACCGATGAAGCGGGCAATCGTACCTGGGAGGTCTCACCATATGCGATAGCACTGTGGAAAGTGACTGAGCTGAGCGGAAACGACGGTTGGACGCGTGCAGCGAGTTTAGCTGATCTAAAATATGAAATAAGTGGGTACCAATATAGCTTGTTTGATATTGCTACCAACCCAGAGATATCTGATGAGGACAAACAATCTGCCCTTCGGTATGTTTTGAGTGAGGAAGATAAAAGAGCATTTTGGAACGGCGACCCTGACTTTAGTGAGAGACGTGAGCAAGTTGTTGCATATATTAAGAATGTCCTTGATGTCTCTGTCGAAGAATAGATAAATTACTGGTATATATTTGAATCGCGTCGTGTATCCATCAACAGAGTCGATCATTGCGCTGGCTCTGCTTGGTGTAATCGGTCTCTGCATAGCCTATAGCTTTGTTGCTGTACCGCAAGTGATTAGCGCATCGCTGATACTGACACTTGTCGCCGGCTTGCTACTGATTGGCAATCTCATGTTTATGCTGAATCGGTCGCAGGCGATTGAGCGGTGGCGCATGAAGCATCTGTAGGAATAACGAGCGCAGCTGATAAGTTAAATTATGAAAACCAGCAGAACACACTGCTGGTTTTTGCATATCAAGACTATTCCGTCATATAAAAGAACATACTATTGACATTATATCGAGCTACGGTATACAATAAGAATATACGATATATCGCACTACGATACATATGACTTCGATGTACAAATCGAGAAAGGATAGTTAATGGATAAAACAACGAAACGACGGATGACGTAAAAATTCTGCTGGCATACTTTGCTGGCTACATGGTAGGTATGACAGCATTGTCGTATGTGCTAGAGCGATTTGCCGCTATATCATCGACAAGTGTGCTTGGGCTCATCATCAATGCTGTAGCAAGTGTGCTCTTGCTTGGCTATATTGTAATGAAGAAACGAGCTGAACTTGCTGCTGCATGGCGCACTGCACGGCAGGCACCGGGCAAGAATAGCTGGTTTGTCATCAAGTATTTTCTCTTTGCATATCTTGCAACGATCCCGGTAACACTCCTGCTTGTTGCGTTGCAAGTCACTAACCAAAACCAAACGGCGCTTGTTGGCCTCTTTGGTGGAGCGCTATGGTATGCGGTATTTATGGCGGTGGTATTTGGGCCGATCGTTGAGGAAGTTGTCTTTCGTGGCGTTATCTTTGCTCGCTTATTGCAAAAATCTCGTGTTCTTGCTTATGCAGCATCAATGGTACTCTTTGCGCTCGTGCATGTGGCGCCATATATGCTCACAGGGGAAGTCAAGAATGGTCTAGCGATTATTAGCTATTTGCCGCTGGCGTTCTTCCTGTGCCGAGCCTATGAGCAGAAGAAGAGTCTGTATGCCTCAATAGGCGTACATCTCCTCCAGAATAGCCTCGCGACGATACTTCTTGTGCTCGCAACCCGAGGCTAGACGAGGTATAATATATCTGAGAAAGCGCACATGATCCAAGCAAAACTACGACGTATCTACTCACCGATGACCGAGACAGGGTTCTATATCCTATTCTGTTTGCAGGCGGAGATGCATGGCTATACGATTGGCCAGCGCGTCAAGCATATGACAGACGGCCAGGTGCAGATCAGCCCTGGCACAATGTATGGCACGCTCGCCAAGATGGAGAAGGACGGTATAATTCGCTTCGTACGAGAAGAGGACAAGCGCAAAATCTATCACATCACACCACTTGGCCAAGAGATATTAGCCTGTGAGCTGCAGCGGATTGAGCGGCTGTATAACAATAGCAAAGGAAGGAAATAACTGAATGTCACGGATCATGTGTCGCTACTATATGCTGCCTGAGTATGGGCAAGAGGAGGCATTTCTTGCTGAGCAGCATCGGCAAGGGTATGCCCTCAAACGCTTTATTGTCCCGTTCTTTTATATATTTGAGCCGTGCCCAGCGGCGCACTATACGTACAAAATCGACTTTCAGAGTCTTACCCGGCACGAAGAAAACGCGCAGTACCAGCAGCTCTATGCCGATTATGGCTGGGAGTATGTTGCATCGGCCAATGGATTCCATGTCTTTCGCCGGCCGAGTAGCGAAGCTGAAGAGGATGATATATTTAGTGACAATGAATCTCGCCTGGCAATGGTGAAGCGCATTAGCAAGCAGCGTATGGGGCTGCTGATGATGATTGTTGTACTGCTGTTTGCCTATATTGGCTATAAGCTTGTGCAAACGCCAACTGTCTTGCAGCGGCCTGAGTTCTATGGGTTGGTACTCGTCGCACTCTTTGATGGCTATCTTTGCGTACGGTGTTGGCGTGGCTTGCGCCGGCTGAAGCGTGCGTTGGTTGCCGAGCAACGGTAGGGTCTGCAATATTAAACTTCTCTATTCTTTCTGAAGTTTTCTCCTCACACTCCCTTTGATTGTGCTAAGAGAGTATCTAATTTCGCACATGATGCTCTCAGCAGAATGACCAATCAGTAGTCTATTGCAATAGAAGCAATAGGGGGTAGCTAAGGAAATTTGAAGCTCACATTCTCAAAAATATAATAAAATACTGCAGCTGACTGAGCTGCAGTATTTTTGTGGGAGGCTAGAGCTAGCTAGATTTCGGTAGTTTGGCGGCCCTCATAGAGGTTGAGATACTGCGTGTAGACTGCCTGGTGATAGGTAGCCATACCGCCATCGGTTGGCCCAACCATATTGTGGCCGATGTTAAGCCGCTTTGGCAGGTTGTAGTGCTGGAATGATGCATTGTTTGCCTGAGCCATGCGCTGCGGGATACTTACCGCTAAACCGTTATCGACAGCGTCATCATTCTCACTCGTCACTGTTGCAACACGCGTGAGGCCCGGTGCAGCGAGGTCTTTCTTGAAGTTTTCTTTGACGATGAGATACTTGCCGAGTGCGCGGTATGACAAGCCACTTGGGCTAAACTTATCTGGCAAAATGTTATAGCCATACAATGTGCGCAAGACGGGTAGTTGCCACTTGGGGGCTTGGCTGGCTGCTGGCTCATAGAATGGGGCGAGCAGCAACACATTCGTAAAGAAGCCATTGCCATACTGGGCAAGCCACGTCGCCATATCACCACCACCAGAGTGACCAACAATACCAAGCTCATCGCCCAGGCCGCTCACTTGCTGAGCGCTCGTCTTCATGAAGTTGGCAATGTCTTTGGTAGAGATTTCGCCATGGCGCTTGTTGTCGGTGTGACCATGCTTGGGTACGCGCGGGACGTAGACGTTGTAGCCTTGGCTGTAGAATTCATCTGCTAGCTTTTGGTAGACGTTGCTGCAGCCACTGATGCCGTGAATCATCAGGACGGCCTTTGCAGCACGCTTGCCATGAGTCTTGGTGTATGTGCGACACTCTGGGCGAATGGTACTGTCGCTCTCTTCTTGCTTGATTTGCTGGTTGATGCTATTCATCGCCTCGTTGTAGTTCTTGCGGCTTATAGTAGCTGAGCGCAAATCGCTACTGGCGGCCGCTTGGCTTGGCGCTAGGAACGTTGTTGCTGCCACAAGCCCCGTCACGCTTAGCAGGCCAGCAACAACCCAACTCTTTAGGCTGATATAGTCTGGTTTTGTCATGTCAGTCCTCCTTTAGTACTCTCCAGTATGCCGGAATGTTGCGTTAATTGCAAACACTGGTTATATATCTTGAAGCAAGCGCACACCGGTGTAGCAAGAGTACCAACAGAGGTCATATCGATGTAAAAACCACAATAAAACCGCATTACTATACAAATGCGGTTTTTTGTATATCACCGGTAGCGAGTATTAATCGTGATTAAACTCAAGCCGCTTGAGCCGCTCATACTCATCAAATTGGTAGCTAACGTGGATGCTCGTGCCAGTATCATCGGTGACGCGGGCGTGATGGACACCATTGTCATCGTCGTTCATCTCGATGCTCCAGCCTGGCATCAGCTCCACAAAGCCCTCCAGCGACCACGCAATGTCATCCACCTGCTGCAGATAGCGTGGCAAGCGCGAGTAGAAGTAGTCGAGTGTAATGGGCGGTACGGGCTCAGAGATATTCTCAAGCAAAAGCACCACACGGCGACCACCACGAATCGGTGAGCTGTAGTAGTAATAATCCGTGCCAAAGATAGTGATGGCAGCAAAGCCAATATCGTGCGCCACACTAGCAATGACAGCCTGCTGGTCAAGATCGGGCGGGAAGGTATATTCAACTTCTGGGCTAACGAGATCATTCTCTTTGTGCTCCAGACCATACTCGCGTACCTTGTGAGCGAGCTCGACCGCTTTGCCAAACTGTGCAAGCTCGTCCGCGTAGCCCCACATGAGGGTTGGTGGCTCGACGGCGATAGATGCAAGCAGGTGTGCTTTGGCCGTTACCTTGCCTGTGTCTGATACCATAGCGAAGTGTTGCTTGTTGAGATCGACCTCGTAGCGAGAAGAGTCGTATGACCCAACCTTGTCCTGAAACATCGTGTCCATTAATTCTTGGCGGAGCGCGCTATAAATACAGTTACGCTGACCGATTCGTCGAATACCAGTATGCATATAAACCTCCAGATTATGTTCTTGTATGCTTTTGTAATTGTAGCATAAGCAGACAGATAATTTAGCATATTCTGGATAAGTTTGCTATTTTGTATCAATATAACAGAGGCAATGTATTATGTTCCCGAACAACCTTGACAGTACTATAAAAGAGAGATAAGATATATGTATAGCTATACATATAAGGAGGAGCATGATGGCTAACAAAACAATCTATTTTTCGCACAGCGACGAACGCTATATTGAAGGGACTTTGCCTGACCTTAGTATGAGTCTATCTGCAGCGCTGATGGCGGGCTATCGTTTGTTAGTTGAGCGGCAGCAAGCAACACACGATGGTTTTCATGAAGTACAGCTGCGCGTTGGCAAGGATGGCGTGTATCAGCATAAGATTTTTATGGGTCGTAAGATATACAGGACAATAGCAAAGGACAAAGCAGCTCTTCGCGAACAGCGAGTGTACCTTACGCAAAAGGGCCGTTATGTGTACTATGAGCGCAACCACGCCGACTGGAACTATTGGCCTACAGGTACGCAGCGTAGCACGCAAACCAACGACAATCCAACGACGGTCCAACAATGGGGGCGAATGGAGGTTGTCGATACGATTGACGAGCTTGCGGCGTATATCCCAGAGCGCGCTGTGCAAAATTTGCAACAAAGCCTGGAGCAGCCAGTGGAGCATTTGGATATTTGAGAGATAAGACGGTAGATAGTTTCGTATCTTTTATATGGAGTAGTGTTGGTATATAACGAAAGAGAATACGGTTTGTAGCGCACGTTTGTTACACGAGTAAAGCAATCCAGGAGGAGGATTTATGACACGATATTGGCTCGGCGTGGCCTCGAAAGACCACGTCCAAATAGGGGTAGAGGGTGGCTTTTGCCAGCTCTGCCATGGCAAGAAAGCACCGCTGACCCGCATGCAGCGTGGTGATTATATCTTGTATTATTCGCCTAAGCAGACCTTTCGATCCGCTGAGCCTTGCCAGGCTATCACGGCATGTGGTGTCGTAACGGGCGATAACGTATACCAGCACGAGATGTTTCCGGGGTTTATTCCGTACCGACGGGATATTGCCTGGCATGCGCCAGTGCGTGAGGTACCAATTGCGGTGCTGCGCACGCTGCCTGGCTGGCGCGATATCACACCCAAGCTGCGCTTTGGCCATGTAGAACTGCCTGAGGAGCTATTTCGGGCAATCTACGAATATATGACAGCCACTACGCAGCATGCTAATATTTCCACCTCCGAGAAACGAGAAGAGTAGCACAGCTTTACCTCGAGATGGTATACTATAACTCAGTATGAAAGTCAGCCTTAATGTTATAAAACAACTTATTAACTTTGAATTGCCGCCGGTGGATGAGCTGGCACAGCTCATCAATCGACAGCTTGGTAAGGTAGACCGGGTAGAGAACCTGGCCGAGCGTTACCGCGGCGCGCGCGTGGTGCGCGTGGTGGAGTGTGCGAAGCATCCCAATGCCGACCGCCTGAGCGTGACAAAAATTGATGACGGTATGGCGGTGCCGGATGTGCCGCGCGATGAAAACGGCCTGGTGCAGGTGGTGTGTGGCGCGCCCAATGTACAGGCTGGTATGTGGGCCGTGTGGCTGCCGCCTGCAAGCACGGTGCCAGCTAGTATCCTCGAGGGCGAGCCCTTTACGCTCGATGCGCGCAAGCTCCGTGGGGTGCTTAGCCAGGGCATGCTGGCCGCGGCTGATGAGCTGGCAATTGGTACGGACCACGAGGGGATTGTGGCGCTGACGCCGCGCGACCTGCCAGCGGGTAAGGTCCTGCAGCCAGGGGCTGACTTTGCCACGCTGTTTGGCCTGGATGACTATGTGCTTGATATCGAGAACAAGATGTTTACCCACCGGCCAGATTGCTTTGGCCAGCTGGGCGTGGCGCGCGAGATTGCTGGCATTCTCCATCAACCATTTACGAGCCCTACGTGGTATAACCTGGAGCAGGTATTTGGTGATGGTGATAGTGTGCCGCTCGCGGTTTCGAACGATATTCCGCAGCTTGTGCCACGCTTTATGGCGGTGGCGATCCGCGGCGTGCAGGTCGCACCGAGCCCATTTTGGCTGCAGTGCCAACTGGTGGCGATGGGGGCAAAGCCCATTAATAACATTGTGGATGCAACCAATTATGTGATGCTAATGACGGCTCAGCCGACCCATGCTTATGATTACGATACACTCCACGGTGGGCAGCTTGGCGTGCGTATGGCACAGCAGGGCGAAACGCTGGCGCTACTGAATGGTAAGACAATTGAGCTGACGCCAGACGACATAGTGATTGCCGATGGGCAGGGCCCGGTGGCCCTAGGTGGTATTATGGGCGGCAGCCGCACCGAGGTATCGGCCACGACCACCACGATTGTGTTGGAGTGCGCCACCTTTGATATG
>CALHWA010000082.1 GCA_938036845.1 uncultured Candidatus Saccharibacteria bacterium
TTCGATGACGTCGGGGTGGACATCGGTAAAGTCTCCTCGGATAAACTTCTGAATACCCGGGGTGACGATAAGCTGCTCCATAATCACCATGCGGCCTTTGTAGCCAAATGGCGCATCATCGCTCGGTACTGGCCGCCAAAGCTTGAAGGTGTCGAGATCGGGATGCTCTACCCCCTCAGGAATATCAGCCAGGACTCGCTTGACATAGCTCCGCGTGGCATCATCTGGCTCATAAGCTTCCTTGGTCTCATCCACAAGCCGCCGCACCAAACGCTGCGCCACCACGAGGCGGATAGCGCTGGCAAAAATCGGGTTCACGCCAATCAGGTCGATCATCCGGCTAAAGGCCGCGCTACTGCTATTGGCGTGGAAGCTCGACATCACCAAGTGACCAGTAATAGACGCTTGAATGGCTGTGCGCGCCGTATCGACATCGCGGATCTCACCCACCATCACAACGTCTGGGTCGAGACGAAGCACGCTGCGCAAACCCTCGCCAAAGCTTCCACCGGCGTTGGTATTAATTGGGATTTGCGAGATACCAGCCAGGCCATATTCGATTGGATCCTCCAGAGTAATAATCTTGCGGTCGGTCGTGTTGAGGGCATTGAGCATACTATAGAGCGTGGTAGACTTACCTGAGCCCGTTGGCCCAACCATCAGCACAAGGCCGCGCGGATGGCTGATGATTTCATCAATCTGCTGGCGCTGCTTAGGCGGAATACCTAGCAGGTCAAGATTAAGCAAGCTCTCGTCAAAGTTAAAGAGACGCAGCACGGCATCTTGCCCATACATGGTTGGCACAGTCTCAACACGGATGTTGAGCAAGTGCGTCGCATTGCCATGCGTCACGTCCTTTTGGATGTGACCTGACTGCGGCTCCATCGAAGCACTCGATACACCAGCTCGGCTGGCGAGCTCACCCATGATCACGCGGTAGCGGCTCCGGCTGATCGTCGCTACGGGGTGGAGTGCACCATCGACACGGAGGCGAATCCGGATATCATGGCGTTCATTCTCGATATGGATGTCGCTCGCACCAAGCATATCCGCCTGGTTGATCAAGAAGTCGAAAACCTCCTCACTACTCACTCGCCCAAGTGTCTGGCTCACCTCGGCGATGGTCTCACTATCACCCGCTTTGGCAATCTTAATATCATCGTAGACGATCTTCTTTGGTGGGTCGAAGCGGTTCATCAACACGCGGTAGGCACTGAGGCTAATCAAATAAAATTCGACAGGTAGCCCTCGGTCTTGATACGTGCGCCGCGTCCGCTGGATAACCGACTGGGGCGTTTGTGTCGTGACGGCAAACTGATACGATTCCTGCTCATTGCCATCAGTCAGCGGCAGCATATAGAGGTTGTGCATCTCCTCGATCGTCATTAGGTCGCGTGCTAGTGGCAGCGTCTCTTCGATGGGGCGCATATCAAGGTACTTAAGGCCAAGAATGCGCGAGCGTTGTTCGGTCGACGCCTCATCTTGCTGACGACGACGTTGTTGGACTTCATCTTCATTCATCCTTCTTAGTGTAACAAAAAGCTCGTGGTAAATATAGAGGGTAAATCCAAAGCACTTCAGGTATAATACAACTATGCCAGAGATTATTGTTATCGCGCACAACATCCGCTCAACGCACAATGTCGGGGCGATCTTTCGTACCTGCGAAGGATTTGGTGTGCAGCGGCTTATTCTCAGTGGCTACACACCCTACCCCGATCTTGCCCTTCAGCCAACCCCACCGCACTGTGCCTACCACCTTGAAGAAACAGTGCGAGCCGACCCACGTTTGCCGCATATCCGCGAAAAGATTACCCAGCAGATCCACAAGACGGCGCTTGGTGCCGAAGCTCTTGTGCCGTTCGATTATCAGTCAGAGCTCGACCTGGCGCAGTTTGCTGGCTATCGCATTGTTGCGCTCGAGCAAGCTCCTACCTCTGTTACCATCTCGCAGTATCAGCCACCAGATAAGCTCGTCCTTTTAC
>CALHWA010000083.1 GCA_938036845.1 uncultured Candidatus Saccharibacteria bacterium
AGATGCTGGTAGCATCGAAGCAAGACAACCAACGCGCATCGCGGACACTGGCCGAGTATTTGCTTGGTATGGAGCCGCGCCAGATGGTACGCAAGCTGATGGCAGGGGTGCGCAAAGATGAGATTAGCCTGCCGCCTGAGCAGCAGCAACTTCACACGATGGTGGCGCATGAGCAATACCCATTCTATCTCGACCCAATGCCGAACCTCTACTTTACGCGCGACCCAGCAGCGGCGATTGGCCAAGGTTTGACGATCAACAAGATGCACTGGCCAGCTCGGCGGCGTGAGTCACTCTTTATGCGCTATATTATCGATTTCCATCCCCGCTTTGCTGGCAAGAACGTACCGACCTGGTATGATCGCAGCCAACCATTTTCAATTGAGGGCGGTGATGAGCTGGTGCTCAATAACCACACGATGGCGATCGGTATTAGCGAGCGCACCTCACCGGAGGCGATTGAGCTGATGGCGACAAAGCTCTTTGCTGAGTCGCATTTTGACACAGTGATTGCGCTTGAGATCCCCAAGAGTCACGCCTTTATGCACCTGGACACTGTCTTTACGATGATTGACCACGACAAATTCACCATCCACCCAGAGATTCGAGGCTTTGAGGGGCGGATGAATATCTTCGTCTTGCATAAAGCAGATGGGCAGGCCTACCCAACCATTACCAAAGAACATAATCTTGAGCAGGTGCTGAGCCAAGCCCTTGGCGTGCCGTCGATTACCTTGATCGAATGCGGTGGCGGTGATGATATCGCTGCAGCGCGTGAGCAGTGGAATGACGGTAGCAATACCTTGGCGATTGCTCCTGGGGTGGTGGTCACCTACGACCGCAACTACGTCACCAACCAAAAATTGCGTGAGGCAGGTGTCGAAGTGCTGGAGATTACTGGCTCGGAGCTTGGCCGGGGCCGTGGCGGGCCACGCTGCATGAGTATGCCATTAATACGAGAGGATGTGTAAATGAATCTACCAACCAATCTAAAAAACCGCTCATTCCTAGCCCTCAAGGACTTTTCGTCAGAGGAAATCCGGCAGATGCTCGACCTGGCGCACGAGCTCAAGAAGCTTAAGCGTGAGGGTGTGCCGCACCGCTTACACGAGGGTAAGCAAGTCGCCCTCTTGTTTGAGAAGAATTCGACCCGTACACGCTGCGCCTTTACCGTAGCAGCCAATGACCTTGGCGTTGCGCCAGAGTTTCTTGGCAAAGACGACATCCAGCTCGGTAAAAAGGAGTCGGTTGAGGATACTGCGAAGGTGCTGGGCCGGATGTTTGATGGGATTGAGTTCCGTGGCTTTAAGCACTCGACGGTGGAAGACCTGGCCAAGCACGCTGGTGTACCCGTATGGAATGGTTTGACCGATCAGTTCCACCCAACGCAGATTTTGGCCGACTTTATGACGCTCGAGGAGCACATTGGGCCGCTGGCTGGCACAAAGCTGGTTTTTGTCGGTGATGGGCGCAACAATATGGCCAATAGCCTGATGATTGGCTCGGCCAAGATGGGTGTTGACTTCCGCATCTTAGCGCCAGCTGAGCTGCACCCGAGCAGCGAGCTGGTTGATCTTGCCCGGGCAATTGCCGCCGAGACTGGTGCGCAGATTACCGTGACGGATGATCGCGCGACGGCTCTCGAGGGGGCAGATGCCATCTACACCGACGTGTGGGTGTCGATGGGTGAGGAGGCGCAGTTCGCTGAGCGGATTGCTTTGCTTAAGCCATACCAAGTGAATCGTGCCATGCTCGATGAAACGCACAATCCAAATGTCAAGTTCTTGCACTGTTTGCCGGCCTTCCACGATCTCAACACCGAGACGGGGCTGAAGATCTACCAAGACTACGGTCTTGAGAGTATGGAAGTGACGGACGAGGTGTTCCGGAGCGAGCACAGTGTGGTCTTCGACGAAGCGGAGAACCGCATGCACACGATCAAGGCAGTGATGGCACTGACCTTATAACAACTAACTGAGGCATAGGGGGCCTCACATATGACAACACAACAAACACAACACGAGAGCAAGCTGGGGTGGCGATCGCTCACCGGGCTTGTCATCGGCAGCATGATTGGGGCTGGTATCTTCAATCTTGTCCGTAATACTGCAGAATCGGCTGGACCACTGGCAACCATCATTGCCTGGCTCGTCACTGGGGTGGGGATGGTCTTCCTTGTCCTGAGTTTTCGCAACCTTGCCGAGAAGCGCCCTGACCTTGATGCTGGTATCTATAGCTATGCCGAGGCAGGGTTTGGCAAATATGTTGGATTCAACTCGGCTTGGGGGTACTGGATCTCGGCCTGGATTGGCAACATCGCCTATGCTGTGACGGCCTTCTCAGCGCTTGGGTATTTCTTCCCGCAGCTGTTTGCTGATGGCCAAAACTGGGCTTCGGTGATTGGTATGTCGATCTTGCTCTGGGGCGTGCACTGCTTGATTCTCAGAGGTGTGCGCACGGCGAGCGTAGTGAACTTGCTCATCACGATTGCCAAGATTGTTCCGCTGATTATCTTCCTTGTGGCAATTATTGCTGCCTTCAAGCTCGATATTTTCTCGAAGGATCTCTGGGGGCTAGCTGGTAGTAATCTGAGTCTTGACGTTGTTCTGCGGCAGATCAAGGATATGATGATCGTTACCGTCTGGGTGTTCATTGGCATCGAGGGGGCGGTTGTGTTCTCGGGCCGGGCTAAGCAGCGCAGTGACGTCGTTAAGGCGACCTTCATTGGTTTTGCCGCCGTGCTTGCGCTCTATGTCTTGATGACCGTCCTGGCCTTTGGCGTGGCAACGCAGCCGGAGCTGGCTGGCCTCAAAGACCCAGCGATGGCGCTCTTGCTTGAGAAGGTGGTTGGGCCGTGGGGTGCCTGGCTGGTCAATAGTGGCTTGATCATTGCGGTGCTTGGTGGCTGGCTGGCCTGGACGATGTTTGCAGCTGAGCTGCCCTACCAAGCAGCAAAGGTTGGCACTTTTCCGACGTTTTTTGCCAAAGAGAACAAGGTTGGCGTGCCAAAGAACTCGCTGCTGGTGACCAACGCTTTGGTGCAGTTCTTTATCCTGACGATACCGCTGACGAGTGGCTCGGTGTATAACATTGGTATTGCGATTGCGACATCGGCAATTTTGGTGCCTTATGCCTTGACGGCCTTCTACCAGCTGAAGTACTCGGCTCTCGAGAAGCCAGAGACGAAGGGTCGGGCAGCTAATATCTTGATTGGTGTGATGGCCAGCGTGTATAGCGTCTGGCTGGTCTATGCCGCCGGGGTAGAGAACCTGCTGGTGACAGTGTTCTTGTATGTGCCGGGTATTGTGGTCTATGGCCTGATGCGTAAGCAGCAAGGCAAGAAGCCGTTTACAACGCTTGAGTGGCTGCTCGTCGCAGCACTACTGGTGGCGCTGGCCTATGCGCTGCTTCAGCTGCTGACTGGCGGGCTGGATAAGACACTTGGCATTACGATGCCCAAGCTGTTTAACTAATAAGTAATCATGCGGTGCGCCAAGAATAGGGCGCACCGCTTGGCAATAAGAGAAAGGAGTGTGATGTTTCGCTACGCGATTACCCGTCGGCCAAGCCGTAGCTTGATCAACGGCATTAGCCAAACACCGGAGAAGGGGAAGCCAGACTATGAGCGGGCAATGCAGCAGTACGATCAGTACGTTGCGCTGCTCCGCCAGTGTGGCCTTGAGGTGACGGTCTTGGAGCCCAATGAGGAGTATCCGGATAGCGTCTTCATTGAGGATAATGCTCTGTGTACGCCGCATGGGGTGGCAATTTTGTCGCGACCTGGGGCGGAGAGCCGGCGCGGTGAGGCGAGCTTGCCCGATTTGCGCCAGGCACTGAGCCAGCATTATGATACCATTGAGCAGGTCGAAGCACCCGGCACCGTCGACCCTGGTGATATTATGATGGTGGGCGACCACTACTACATTGGCCTGAGCCACCGCACCAACCAAGCGGCGGCCGAGCAGATCACCGCTGTCCTTGAGCGCTACGGCATGACGGCCGAGACGGTTGAGGTGACAGGGATTCTGCACCTGAAGGATGATGTGGTTTACTTGGATAATAACAACCTGATCGTTGCCAAGGCCTATGAGCACCACCCAGCCTTTGCAGGATTTAACAAGCTGGTGGTGGATGACGATGAGTACTATGCGGTGAATAGCTTGTGGATTAATGGCACGGTGATCGTGCCGCAGGGCTTTCCCAAGATCGAGCAGCAGATCCGCGACTGTGGCTACCACGTAGAACTAATCGATACCAGTGAATTTGAAAAAATAACCGGCAGTTTGACCTGCATGTCGTTGAGGTTTTAGGATGAGTACAATTGTGATTGCATTGGGTGGCAACGCCCTCCAAAAACAAGGTGAAGCAAGTGCGGCTGCGCAGCAGCGAGTGGCGAGTGAGACAGCGACTCAGCTAGTGCCGCTGATTGCGGCTGGGCATCGGCTTGTGATCGTCCACGGCAATGGGCCGCAGGTGGGGAATATTGTGCTCCATGAGGAGGCGATTAACACCCCTGAGGTGCCGACGATGCCGCTTGATACATGTGGCGCGATGAGCCAGGGGGAGATCGGCTACTGGCTGCAGCAGGCGCTGACGAACGAGTTTGCTCGCTGTGGTATGTCAAACCACGCCGTGACAATGGTGACGCAGACGGTGGTTGATGCGGGTGACCCGGCGTTTGCAAATCCTACGAAGCCAATCGGGGTCTTTTATGCCTCCGAAGCCGAGGCGCAGCAGTCGGCGGCTGGGCGCGATTTCGTCTTCAAAGAGGATGCGGGGCGAGGCTGGCGCCGCGTTGTGCCATCACCTCGGCCGCAGCGCGTGGTGGAAGAAGGCGCGGTGCGTGCCTTGCTTGACGCTGGCTTGACCGTTGTGACAGCGGGTGGCGGCGGAATTCCGGTGGTTGAGAATGAGGCGCACGGTATGGCCGGGGTCGAGGCGGTGATCGATAAGGACTTTACCGCTGCGGTGGTGGCTGATGCGATTGATGCCGAAGCCTTGGTAATTCTCACTGCCGTCGATAACGCAATGGTCGACTATGGTACGCCGCAGGCCCGTGCGATTGGCCGGACGACCAGCCAGGAGATGCAGGCTTATGCTGAGCAGGGGCAGTTTGCGTCGGGTAGTATGCTACCGAAGGTGCAGGCCGCGCTCAATTTCGTGGCAAAGCCTGGTCGGCGCGCCATTATTGCCAACCTAGAGCATGCTGCTGCCGCTGTGGCGGGTGAGCAAGGGACGATTATTGTGTCGTAGGATATTTGCGAAGAGAGAAGTAGATAGACACTGGTGCAAAAGAGCGCTGGTGTCTATTTTTGATGGCATTATTCTGTGGTGAGTGCGATGTAACCAGTACTTTATTTCTCAAACTACTTGACATTTCAATATACCTTGTATAGCATAGTACCAGGCAATAACAATAATATAAGTCAGGAGTATCGAATGAGGAGAATCGATATAATCAAGCGAGCAGGGCGTAACCTGCGCCAAGCCAAGGCTCGCACAGCACTAACAGCATTGGCGATGTCGGTGGGAGCATTTACAATTGGTCTGGCGCTGATGCTGGGCAATGGCGGCCGGGCTTTCTTGACCTCGGTGATTGATAGTGCCGGTAGTGCCTCAACGGTGTATGTGACGCACGCACGTGACGAAAAGAAGTTGCCTGAATACGGCAAAAATAAGGCGGTGAATGAGAGCGGCACCCTCGTGCTGAGCGATGATGATGTCGCCAAGCTCAGCAAGCTGGATCACGTCAAGACGGTGCGGCCGTACGCGAATGTGACCCAAGTGGTGCGCTACGTAGAGAGCCCAGCTAACCATAAGCGACTGATTGCCTCGATCAACGTCAAGAACGAGGGTAAAACATCGAAAATTGTAGCCGGTGAGTTGACGAAGACTGATGACGGTACAGACCTCGTGCCTGGCCAAGCCATCCTTGCCAAGGAATATCTGGCCGACTTTGGTTTTGACTCGGCCCAGGATGCAGTCGGCAAGACGGTTACGCTCCATGCTCAGGGGCCAGGCGGGACCCATGATGCCCAGCTGACTATTGTGGCGGTCGAAACAGCCGGTATGGCCTCGATTGGCTACCAGCCTGGTGTGACGATTGCGACCGATGATGCACTGCTTATCAACCAAAAGACCAAAGCTCCCGGCGCAGCTAACCAGTACCCAAGCGTCGTGATACGAGCAGATAGTGATGATCATGCTGCTGCTGTGAAAGACGCAGTCGTGAAGCTCGGTGGTGGTACCTACCAAGCCCAGACTTTTACTGAAGCAAAGGAAGGTATGCTCAGTCTCATCAATGGGGCACAGTATGCTCTGCTCGCCTTTGGTGCTCTCGCGTTGCTGGCCAGTATGTTTGGGATTATTAACACTATGTACATCTCGGTGCTGGAACGAACGCAGCAGATTGGCCTCATGAAGGCACTGGGGATGCGTAGCCGTGATGTTGGTAAGCTCTTCCGCTACGAGGCTGCCCTGATCGGCGTCATCGGTGGTGCGATTGGCGCGGGCGGGGCTAGCCTGCTGAGCCTGCTTAACCCGTGGATCGTTGAGAAGCTCAAGTTTGAGGAGGGTATGCAGCTGCTTCTACCGGAAGCCTGGCAGATGGTCGCCCTCGTGGCACTACTGGCCATCCTTGGCATTATTGCCAGCTACTTACCAAGCCGCAAGGCAACCAAGCTTGACCCAATCGAGGCATTAAGGACAGAATAGAATAAGGAGAAGGATATGATTGAACTACGGCATATTACCAAAACCTACGGCAAAAAGCACAACCAATTTAAGGCACTCAATGACATCAACCTCACCATCCCCGGAGGCGCGAGCGTCGCTATCCTTGGCAAGTCCGGCTCGGGTAAGTCCACCTTGATGCACGCGATCTCTGGCCTCGACCGGCCGCAGACAGGGCAGGTGGTGATCGGCGGGCGAGATATTCTGCAGATGAAGCCACGGCAGGTTGATGCCTTTCGGGCACGCACGATTAGCTTTATCTTCCAGAGTTTCTTTGTCGAGGGTAACGATAGTGTGGTGAGCAATGTGATGCTACCGCTCGAGATCGCTGGCGTGCCGCGGGCGCAGCGCAGCGCTAAGGTAAACCAGGCACTGGAGGCAGTTGGTTTGGCGAGCAAAAAGCACAACAAGGCCAAGGATTTGTCTGGTGGGCAGAAGCAGCGCCTGGCGATTGCCCGGGCAATCGTGGGCGAGCCGAAGATCCTGTTTGCCGATGAGCCAACTGGCAACCTGGATAGCGAGACGGGTACCCAGATCGAGGAGCTGCTCTTTCGCCAGCAGCGTGAGCATGGCACAACGCTGATTATTGTGACGCACGATGCGGATCTGGCTAAGCAATGTGATTACCAAGTGGTGATCAAAGACGGGCGTGTCACACGCCATAACATCCCAGGGGGGCACTGATGAATGCAACTGACTATGCCGAGGCGCTGACGACGCAGCTGCGCAAAGGCTTCTTATCGTACTGCGTGCTGGTGGTGTGTGCTAAGGAGCCACGCTATACCAGCGAGATCATCCAGCAGCTCCGTCAGGCTGACCTGATGGTGGTGGAGGGAACGATCTACCCATTACTGAGTCGCTTGCAAAAGGACGGGCTCTTGCAACACGAATGGAAAGAAAGTGAGCAAGGGCCACCACGCAAATACTATACGGCCACACCATTTGGTGCAGAGGTAACCAAGCAGCTCAAACACAATATTGCGGCACTAAGTAGTACAATAGAGAAGTTGTAAGGAGGACATGTCATGAAGGAAATTACCAATATCCACCTTGCCAAGACACCGTTTCGTGTTGAGGTCGAGGCGAAGCACGCGCTGGGAGAGTATCTGGCGTCGATTCAGCAGCGGATGCATGCCGAACCAGAAGCAATGCGCGAGATCGAAGCGCGGATGGTCGAGCTGCTGGCCGAGCGCGGTGTGACGCGCGATGGTGTGGTGACTGCTGAGGATGTCACGGC
>CALHWA010000084.1 GCA_938036845.1 uncultured Candidatus Saccharibacteria bacterium
AGCCCAGCACCGAACCCTGGTAGCGCAACTTGAAGTCCGTTACGACCAGCTCGCGCAGCAAGATGCGGTTTTTTCGTTGCAAAAGATTTGTTACTTTCATAGTTTCTCTGGCCATTATATAATATGACCGTGGTAAAAAACAATCTTGCAATCATAGTTCTTAACTGGAACGGCGCCGATGATGCCTTAGAATGCATCGATTCATTGGCGCAGCAGACGCTAGTGCCGACCATTATTGTGGTCGATAACGACTCGCATGATGACTCGGTAGCACGCTTCCGCTCATATCAAGCTAAACACCCTGCGCTCAGTCTCGTCATTATTGAGAATCAGCGCAACCTCGGCTTCGCCGGTGGTATCAACACAGGCCTGCGCTATGCTAAAGAGCAGCAATTCCGCTTTGTTGGCGTACTTAACCCCGACGCAGTAGCTGACACACACTGGTGCCAAGCCTTGGTGGACGAGCTACGAGCTCATCCGCACTGTGGTATTGCCACTGGGCTGCTGGCTCGTCGCGATGGGACGACCATCGATAGCTCGGGCGACTTCTACACCACCTGGGGTTTGCCTGGCCCGCGCCACCGCGATGAGCCAATTAGCCACGCGCCAACAGAGGCCGGAGTGGTGTTTGGCGCAACGGGTGGTGGAGCAGTGTATCGCACGGCACTGTTCGACACTGTTGATCTTTTTGACGAATCATTCTTCATGTACTACGAAGACGTCGACCTCAGCTTTCGCACACAGCTAGCAGGCTGGACGGTGCGCTTCACGCCGCACGCCGTCGCATACCACAAGGTTGGTGCCAGCAGTAGCAAAGTCCCAGGGCTCGCGGTATACAATACCTTTAAGAACCTGCCGCTTATTTTCATCAAGAATGTGCCGGGGCGGCTGTTTTGGTCGATTGGCGTGCGCTTTTGCCTCACCTATTGGCTGATATTCTTGAGTGCACTGCGCCATGGCAATGGTTGGCCAGCACTGCGTGGTATGCTCGCCTCTGTTATCCGCCAGCCAGCGGCCTATCGCCAACGCTTTGCTATCCAGCGGCAGCGCAACGTATCGGTCGATTATATCCGTAGTATTATCCACAACGGGCCACTACCTAACCAGACAGGTCTACTCAAATTCCGGAAGTTTTTTACTGGTAAATAACTTAGTTTAGTTGTTCTGTCACAGGATGAACCATGCAAATCTCAAAGTACTCGCTGATTACTCCTCTCTTTATTCAGTAATACTCTATTTTCTAGTTAACAAGAGGATAAGACTAGCGCCAAAGAGGTGAATTGTAAAAACTGGCTTTTGCATGGTAATTATACCGAAAATGTTCCGACCAGATCCTATATTAGTGTTTTCCTGTCTGCTGAGTGGCCAGCCTCCAGATATTTTCTTGTACAATTATTCATACAAAAGTAGCGCACCATACTCTATCAGTGCACAATTAACCTGCATCTTATCACCCCTGTTACGCACGCAATCATTTTGCATATTCGCCATCTATGCGTACAATAATACCTATGCGTCTTCTTGAATACCAAGCCAAGCAATGCTTGGCTGAGGCTGGTGTGGCAGTACCGCAGAGTAATGTTGTAGAATCTGCAACTGTGGCGCCCACTGCCCCTATCGTCCTCAAATCACAAGTGCCGATCGGTGGCCGCGGCAAGGCAGGTGGTGTGGTGATCGTCCGCGAGCAATCCGCCGTTGCGCCAACCATTCAGCGTCTCTTTGCTCTCGATATCAGTGGCTACACCCCCACGAAGCTCCTTGCCGAGGAAGTTCTCTCTATCGCCCGCGAGTGTTACATTTCGCTCACCATCAACCGTGAGCACTCATCCATCGAGCTACTCGCCCACACGAGTGGTGGCATTGATGTGGAAGAACACGATCGTGCAGCGTTCTTTCGCCAGGCTATCACGCCGCAAACGGTTCCTATTGTG
>CALHWA010000085.1 GCA_938036845.1 uncultured Candidatus Saccharibacteria bacterium
TATCACAACCTATCCCGAGACGATGGGCGATGACATGCATAAAATCGAGGCATACACCGCGGCGCTGGAGCGCTTTGGCCAGAAGGGCTTCTACCAGATTGAGGAGTTAGTGGCGGAGGAGCTAAAGAACTTCCAAATGGCAGGCTATGGTGAGCGACATCTGGCGAGTTTGAGTGGTGGGCAGAAGCGCCTAGTGGAGGTGGTGAAGATTATGCACGCCCAGGCCGACCTTGCACTGATCGATGAGCCAACGAACCATATGGATTATGTCGCCAAGAAGCAGTTTATCGACTGGCTCAAGGGTGCGAAGCAAGCAATGCTCGTCATTACCCACGACCGAGATGTGCTCGCAGAGATGGACCGGATCGTTGAGATAAAAGATGGCACAGCCCTGAGCTACCGGGGTAACTATGATGCCTATCTGCGCCAAAATGCCTCGGCAACGGGCAATGCGATGCATGAGTACGAGCAGGTCGAGCGGCGGATTGCTAATGTGAAGGATAAGGTGGTGCAATTTCGCCGGATGAAGGAGCGAGCGCGCGACCCCGGCACTATCAAACAGTTTAAGCAGCGTGAACAGCAGGCTATGGCCGAGCTTGAGGAGCTTGAGCAGATAGAGAAGCCAACGTTTTGGATTGATCGCGACAATGTGGCGCAGCTGGAGTATAAGGCGGCTGATCGCTACCAGAAGTTTAAGGCACGGACGATTCGCCTGAGTATGCGCGATGGTGCAATGCGAAGCCAGCGCACACTGGTGGCGGTGCGAGACTTGGCGCTGGGCTATGGCGAGCGGATCTTGTTTGAGGGGGTGAATATCGATCTGCGTGAGGGCGAAGCAGTGGAGCTGCGTGGTCGTAACGGCGCGGGCAAGACGACACTTATTCGAGAACTACTCGCCGCGCAAAATCTGGTGCAAAACAGAGGTAGCGATACGCCAATTGTCTATAGTGGCTCGCTGCAGCTCGATAGCCATATTCGAATTGGCGTGTATGAGCAAGAGATTGCCCCGACGTATCTTGACCTCACACTGGCTCAGGCCATCGAGCAGATGC
>CALHWA010000086.1 GCA_938036845.1 uncultured Candidatus Saccharibacteria bacterium
TTCGCTATGTACCGCTTGGCTGTTACCCTGGCCAGGAGCACCCGCTTGGGCTGGCTTCGCTTTGCCAAAATCGGCTGGCAACTCGATGATACCACTCAGCTCCGAGTGCTTTAGCTTCTCGCGCGCTTCCTGCATATCCTTGACGTCCTTTACTTTGAGTGTCGTATCTTTGTTTGCCTTGGCTTGCTCCACAAACTGCTTAGCAAATTCGCTCTGTGAGTGGTTAATAATCGCCACATCAAAGCTAGTGATTTGGTTATTAAAAATTGCGCCAAACACCAGCAGGAATATCAGCGGGAACAAAAAGGTAAAAAACAGCGACGTACCGTCGCGCATAAAGCGCTTTTGCAGGGCGCGCACCTGCCCATATACTCCAATCCAATATGATTTGACTCGCATCATCTACTCCCGAATGGCCTTGCCGGTTAAATCAATAAACACATCCTCTAAGTTGGCGGGCTCGACCGTTTGCTGCTTGGTAAAGCCACGAGCGAGCAGCTGCTCGATAAGATGCTGCGGCGTATCAATGGTGATAATTTTGCCCGCATCCATAATCGCCAGGCGATCACACAGCAGCTCGGCCTCATCCATATAGTGAGTGGTGAGCACAATGGTAATGCCTTCATCGCGAATGGTCTTGATCAGCTCCCACAGATTGCGCCGTGCTTGCGGGTCTAGGCCCGTCGTCGGCTCATCCAAAAACAGCACCTTGGGCTGATTCACCAGCGTCGCAGCAATCGCAAAGCGCTGCTTTTGCCCACCACTCAGCTGCTCAACATAGCTGCCGGCCTTGGCACTGAGCTGCACCTTGGCCAGCAACGCATCAGCATCAACCCGCTGGCCGTAGAGGCTGGCAAACATACGTAGCTGCTCGCGCAGAGTCAGCTTATCGTAAAAGGTGGTCGACTGCAGCTGGATGCCAATGATCTGCTTAATCTGCTTGGGCTGCTTGGCGACATCAATGCCGTCAATGGTGGCCTGGCCAGCGTCAATCGGCCGCAGCGCCTCCAGCATCTCCAGCGTCGTGGTCTTACCAGCGCCGTTGGGCCCCAGCAGGCCAAAAATCTCGCCCGCCTTAACCGTGAAGGATATCCCATCCACCACTGGCGTGCCGGCATAGGCTTTGGTTAAATCCTCCACCGTTATAATTGGTTTGGTTTGAGTCATAAAACTCCTTTCTTATGCTACGAGCCCCACACCCAAACGGGCCTCTGCTTGAATCACTCCCAGCTATATACTAACAACCATCCGTTGGGCCGGATTATAGCATAGAGGAGAGGAAAGCGAAAGGCGCAGCAGTCTTTCAAAATCACTTTACAGTTCTCTATTCTT
>CALHWA010000087.1 GCA_938036845.1 uncultured Candidatus Saccharibacteria bacterium
GTCACGCATCATGCCAAAAGACGAATCAGCAGCGCACTCCTATGGCAGCGTGCCGCCTGGCGCTGATATGGCGGAGAGACAGGGATTCGAACCCTGGGTGACGTTGCCGCCACACACGCGTTCCAGGCGTGCCAATTCAACCACTCTTGCACCTCTCCGTACCTCTGTATTATAGCGGATGTGGGGTGGGGTGGCAATGGGATGCCTGGATGATTACTGAATTTGACAAAATATCACCTAATAGTATGCTAAAAATAGCCCATGGAGTATCATCACAAGCTTGATCAGCCAGCCAAAAAGCCGAAAAATCCATTCTTCGCTGCCATCGATAAGGCACCCTTTGTAGGAAAATTCTTCCTCAAAAATATCTATAAGGACTATATGACTGCACCAGATTCGCAAAGGACGAAGCATATGATTGGTGCAGTCGCAGTTTTTGGTATTATGTCGGCAGGGCATTTATACCAAGGATATATGGGCGCCCGTGCTACACAGAGCCACAGCCAGCAGCTCAAGACGGAATCTTATTCGACAACAACAGCCGCGTTACTCGGCATAGATGTTATGTACGCAGCAACGATGACCGCCATTGGCATCCGGCAGGCAGCACACATTCCAGAACTTATTAGTAATTACCGACGGTGGAAGCAACCACACAGCACACCGCCCGCTCCTGTTGAACGGCCAACCATATCCTCTCAGCAGACTAAACAATAC
Source organism: uncultured Candidatus Saccharibacteria bacterium (assembly GCA_938036845.1). Lineage (GTDB taxonomy): Bacteria > Patescibacteriota > Saccharimonadia > Saccharimonadales > Saccharimonadaceae > Saccharimonas. The sequence goes on from CALHWA010000087.1 coordinate 718, forward strand.
CAACAACACACCACAGAATTTCTTACTGCGCTGTCGGTAACCGCTTTGGGCGAGGCAATAGGCATTGGATCGTACATGCATGCAAGGCATACATCTCGGCATAGATAATGTACCTTATGTATAAAACATCTCTTATTTTTTACCAAAAAATATCGTTCGAATATATTTCTATAGTAACCTCTGTCTATGCTCGCTATCTATTTTCCTCAACAGAGGCCAAAAAATATTTGACCTGCCGCGCAAACAATGGTAGCATGAAACGCAAGTGCGCATATAATAAGCACACATAACCACTAATCCTGTATTGGGGAGGATTGAAGCTTATGACACAAACGTATGATCAGCCACCAACACAAACACCAGACGAATGGGAACACCCACAAACTCCACAGAGCCCTGATGTTGCTGTTCTTCCAAAGGAGTCACAAGATCAGCCTTCGCCAGACCATAACAATGAAAAATTTTCGATCTTAGGCAAAATTAAGGATATAAAGACCAGTAGAAGAGGTCTGTTAGGCCTTGGTGTTATTGGGGCTGCAGCTCTAGGAGTTGGTAGATATGCTGCATATCAGGCAAAAAAGCGTCGAGAAGAGCAAAAGGCTGCTGAGCTAGGAGATACCTCGGCAAACGAATCAAACCAAAATCCTACTCCCGAAGCAACCCAAACAGCTAAGCCATACCAACCACCGCTTGAGAAAATACAAACAACCGATACCTGGCGATCCCTTCCTCCTGAGAGCCAGCAAGCCTATCAGAATTTATTAAACGGCAGCCCTGAGACGATTATCGGCAGCCCCGAGCAAGACGTCAAGGATTGCCTTGCTCAAGTATTACTCGAAGCCTATACAGACAAAGCTATCGAGAAAGTACCAGAATACTTCCCATCAATGCCACAAGAGGCTGGCCAGGTCGATAGTGATGGACTCCCAATTGTATCTATTGCAGACCTCAAGCGTGTTGCGAAGTTGCCACCATCCAGGCAGGCAAGTGAGTATACTGCTCAAGACGCCCTCACTGCATCCGGCATCCGCCACTTTGTAGCATACAATATTATTGTGAGCGCAAAGGATAATGGTGAGAATGCTCTAAAACAAGCCAAAACAGCGGCAGCGGCTATTTTGGCATTTGATAGAGTACCTGGTAATAATAACCCGAATGTCCAAAGCCAATTAGACGTATGGGAGTCAAAAG
>CALHWA010000088.1 GCA_938036845.1 uncultured Candidatus Saccharibacteria bacterium
CCCACTGACCCCTAACCACGAAGGGCCCCTACACCACTACCAGGGACTTGACCTCGTCAGCCTCCAGTATAGGCTTGGCGATCGCCAGGTAGTCGCTGGGCTCAAGTTCACCGCTAACCTTGATAGCGTCCTGTTTAATCATAAGCTCAGCCAGTTCTTTATTGAGGCCGTGTTCCTTGACGTAGGCAAGTATGTTATTCGTTTCTACAGCAAACCGACCTCGCTGCGCCAACGTCGGCCAGCATTCCAATGGGACTGGTTCGCCGAGGGAGATCATGACAGACTTGTCGGTTTGGTCGAGGACTCGATTTAGTGCCGAGAACGCCTGCTCCTCCACAGTGCTGCCGACAGCCTCAGCAACCGATGTAGAGGAGGTGTCAGAGCTGTTCTTAACCAAGTCGGCGACAACTTCTTCCACCATATCGTTCCCGGTCAGTGCCGAAGCCGGCTCTCTACCATCCTCTGCTAAGGCATTCAGGTACTCGTCGAGATGAGCCATGACATACTTGTAGCAGACTTGACGATTCTTTTTCAGCCAGTCGAGCGAAATTTCGTTGCCTCGAGCTATCGTATTGAGATTAGCTCGGTTAATCTCATAAGAGTGATTATCGATCAACTCCTCACAGAGATCTTCACGAAGTCCGCCTAGTCTAGCGATCTTGACCTCCGCCTTCTGGAACAGCAGGGCCACCATTTCCACGTTCAACTGTGCACTCGAACCAAGCTTCAGGCTCTCCAGCTCTTCATACGAAGTCTCAATAAAATCCTTGAGGCCAGTAGTGTCGTAATCGGTCGGGTCGGTCGGGTCAACCATTGATCGAAGTGCTACATCCACCAGATGACGCTGCCGATCGTCTGAGACACCTTCGAGTTCGATAATCCTGGTGAACACCGAATGGAGTTTCGGCACCAGCCGCTTTACGAGCTCGTCCTCTTGCTTGGCTGCCTCAAACGAGAAGTAGTCCTGTAACAATTGCCGTTCGTCGTCACCATTACGTACCAACGCATCAACCATAGCCGTCAGATGTTCTTGCATCTCCCCAGGATTGCTAAGAAGATACTCCAAGATGAAGACGTTGTAAGCTCCCGACTGCATCAATTCGTCACGATCAAGGCTAGGTAGTAAGTCTTCAAGATCGTCATAATTAAGACTGTAGGTGGCATTCATTCGGCCGGCGTCGATGTGCTGGATCTTAAAGGACATAGCCGACGCGCTGAGTGAGGTATCTTGATATATCGCCGTGTACAGCACAAAGTTGCGGTCAATGTAGCCGTATCTAACTAGATCTGCGGCCAGCCTTGATCCAAGACAATGTTCAACATATTTCGAAAATGAACACTCTTCCCCGTTGGAGACCATGCATGGAACGGCAGTATCCCACTCCATAAGGTTCGACATGGTTGCATGTTTAAATTCTTTTCGTTCAGAAGACATTTTCTTGAATTCTTGCTCAAGCCGCTCCGCACTAACGGTGCGTGGTGAACAGTAAACTAAGTCACGTCCAATGAATTCAGCCAGATGCAACTTCGTTAAATATATTCTTGATCTATAGCTGCTATAATAATCAGGTGAAACGATTATTTTTCCATCATCCGCTAAGCCTGCGATATTATCCCAAAATTCAACAGTCACAATATCTTGCTGAGTAGATGTTTCATCGCCGACTTTGATATGAAATGATTCAGCTCGTTTATTTTGTTCATTTTGGGTAGCGACTATCCGCTTGATCAGTTCAGTAAACTTTTCGCCACGATTGTTAGCTTCCTGCTCTGCATTCATCTCCTTTTCAAGATGATCATATCTTTGATTTAGATTCTTAATGTTCTGTTGGACAACCTCGATGCTTGTTCGGTATACATCATCGAGGTTGCTCATGCCAAGTCTGATCTGCTCGAAGTCGCGCATATGCACCGCTTTGTAGAGCATCATCGCAAACAGTCTATCGGGCACCAATTCAGGGCCATTGCCCCGTAGGAGCTGATCAGCGTAAATTTGGTACTCGTTGCAAGCGCTGCGTACCAGACGAAGATCAGGGACATGCTTGGCCACTAGGTTGATCAATTTTGGCGACACCGCAGGTTGCACGTCCTTTAGTTCTTGTTTCAGCAAATCCCGCGCGCTCTGGTGCGTGACAAAAGGAACGACGGGGATGATGAGATCAAAGAACTTGGTGCGGTTGGCGCGCTCGACCTCTACAGTCGCTAGATCACGCCTGGCACCGTCAGCATTACTGGTGGTCTTTGGATTCTGCCGCGTATCGAAGATGCTGTCTTTTACAGCATAGATGAAGACAATGGGATGTGTCTGTCCCTTGTGCTTCAATTGGTCAGCATTGTTGAGCAATGTGTTCAGTTCTCGAAGCTGGTCGAAGATTTGCGGATTGTCGAAACGGTCGATATCCTCGAACACGACGAGACGCAGGTTGGTCATTTCGAAGAAGTAGATGATCTCGTCTAGATATTTATCGAAATATGTTTCGGCATTTGCTGATAAAGAGACGGTGGTTGGCCCGACAGTAACCTTCTCCAGATGAATGACTCCTTGGAGGCGTTGACCAAGTACGAACAAAATTATGGTAAATAACAGCCAGATGACCAAGACTTTGATAACTAAGTCGCACCATGGCTGCTCTGATATGAGGGGAAGTTTATCTGGAAGACCAAGGATGAGGCTTACGAGCGCCATGGCTATGGCGACAAAGGCCGACCTAGCAATAATACTCCTGCATTGCGCATGGTGAATCCGTTTGAAGCGCGAAGCCGGAAGCTCTTGCGGATCAGCGCGATAGAGCAGCTGTTTGACGATCTCCTTCTGGATGCGATTCGCCTGTTCCGCAGAGCTGTCATGATTGGATAACTGACCGTAACTCGAGTTGTCAACCAGATCGGTACCGAGCGTGGAGAGAGAGATGAATATAGCATCCGGTTTGCACTTCTTGAGCCCTTGTAAAATCGAGCTCTTTCCCGTACCGTAAGGACCGCTGAGAGCAATGTTATGGATGCTCGGATCATCAAGCGCATGAAGAATCCGATCAACGTATGCCTTGTGCCGCGTTTTGTCATATTGTGGGGCTAAAGCTCGAAGACCGATGGACTCCGTCCTTGCCTTAGCCTGACATTTTTCCGCACGATGCTGAGAGTTGCTCATCATTTAACACTTCCTGCCACTAGTCCTATAATAATCGCAACGCGGCCACTGTTATATCTATCACACTCACATTTAAGCACAGAGATCATGAGGTGTAAATATAATTCCGGCTCTGGCTTACTTGTCTTGTAATCAATACTTAATAGGTACAGACTCTACGCGTTGGGGTATAACTCCTCCCGTCCCAGCAAGCTAGCCAAGTTCGCCAGGCTAGCATCCTGAAGCAGTGCTGGATTACGTGCCATCTGCTCGAGGATCGCAGTGAGCTGCTCTTGTGGGATGGTTGCCAGTTGCCGGCGAGCATCCTCGAGGTTGCCGGCATCGACGATCCGGGCTTGCTCGACCAGCCGCAGCTGTTCCTGGCTGTAGGTGTAGGCGGCTATGGCGGCGAGGAGACGAGCCTGGGCCTCGGCACTGGACATCGCTGGGCGGTGCTCGGGCGCAGGAAGTTCCAAGTTGGGCCGCACGAGGCCATGAGCGGGCCCTGGAGCATCGTGGCCGGCCTCCTGACGGAAGAGGCTTGCGATCTTCTCAGCCTGTGCCGTTACGAATGGTTGGGCGGACTGAGCCCACCAGCGCTTGACGTGTGGAGCGGCGTGGACGGCACCCGTTGCAGCCAGTGCGGCGACCGCAGCGGCGATTGCTAGTTCGAAGCTACCATCAGACTCCGAGCGCTGGTCAGTAGGGATATATGAGGTCGACGGAACATCGTCATCGGGGTCAAGACTGTCGTCGGAGATGAAGCGAGCATGCCCTTGTAGGGAGCCATCCTCATCGTAGAGGTTCTGGCTCCAACCACCGCCCGCCTTCTGTCCAGGTGTGAGGTCAGCATTGTCCCACTCGAAGTACCCTGCTTGGCGCGGCATACTTCGAGTCTAGGCCGACCAGCAAGAAGCCGAGCGACGCCCAGCGATACCGTAGATCACGGTTCGGCCACGAGCCTCGGGCCTACGCCCTCTACCCCGTGCTCCATCCGCTCCTCCTCACCGCCGCAGCAGTTCCAGCGGATCGATGTGCAGCGTGCTGGCAATCCGCTCCACGCTCTTCAGCGTCAGGTTGCGCTCGCCGCGTTCTACGCCACCCATGTAGGTGCGGTGCAGGCACAGGATTTCGGCGAGGGACTCTTGGCGGTGGTCGGTCCTCACTCCACCAGACCCCGCACCAACTCCCCTGGGTCAGTCTCGAGGGCTGCGGCGATGCGGACGATGTTGTGCAGGCTGAGGTTGCGTTGGCCTCGTTCGACTTGGCCGATGTAGGTCCAGTGCAGGCCGCAGCGCTCGGCTAGCTTCTCTTGGGACAGCTCCAGTGCTTCACGGTGTAGGCGCACCCGTCGACCGAACTCGCCGGTGATGGCGGAGAGTGGTGACTTGGGGCTGGAGCTGGGCACCAGCACATCTCATAGGTCTCAACACCCCTGATCCAGAGACGATGAGTCTCAAGACGATGTATCCTGTAGTTGCTCTGGCCGACCGACTGAGGGGGTGAGTGGTATGGGCGGCAGCCTGTGAATCCTTGGTTCGTGCAGCTTGGCGCAGTAGACGCTCCAGGCTGCGGCAGCGTCCGTCAGACGGCTCCCGTCCGGCGGGCGTTGTCTTGTGGGGTGGAGAGATGGTGCTCCGGGGCATGACGCTCGGGGTGCGAAGCGTCCGAGTCCTCCAGCGAGTCCATCTGCGCTGCGGCGCCCTCGCCGGGGAGTGTCCAGACGAAGACCAGACCAGCCCTTGGGAACAGCCAGCCGTCGTAGCAATAGCGCAGGGTGGAGGTGTCCGGCTCATCCGAGACCCTGCCTCCATCACCACGGGAGGCGAAGTCCATCAGGGAGACTTGACCTACCACTTGAGGGTCGTAGCTCAGCTCAACGTCTAGATCCTTGGTCGGCCGATCGATACCCAAGTGAAAGCTCCGCCCCTCACGAGACACTGTGGTCCGGAACCGGAACGCCACCACCACGGGCTGACCGGCCCGGATGACCTCGTCACCCAGATCCACGACGTAGACCTGGGAGACATCATCGACTTGTCGCTGGAAGGAGAGGTCGACGCCGTCGACGGTGAACTGCTCCAGAGTGAAGACTTCGGGATCGCTGACGTCGAAGCCCGGGGTGGGGCGGCGGTACCAGACGCTGGTCTCGCCACGCTGAGCGACTAGCTCTTCGTAGCGCCGGCGGTCGCTGACCACAGCGAACTTGCGGAAGCGATGCTTGGGCGTGACCGTGTACTCCCAACGAACGGTTAAGTCGAAGAAAGAGTAAGGAGCATCGCTGCTTACTCTAGGTATACCTAGAGTTGCGTCGACACGGGCGTCGTACCAGCGCTCTTCGGCGGTGATGGCCTGGTGCTTGATGTCGGCGTAGACCTCCTGGCCGAAGGCGGGGTCACCGAAGCGCAGACCCAGGCTGGTGCGGGCCAGGTCGTCCAGCAGCTCGGGCGTTGCGATGCGGTGCAGGTCTTCCCTGTCGAAGCGGAAAGCTTGGATGAGTGAATCGCGCAAGGCGGGAGCCTCATCGTGAATTACCTGGTGGAACCGCTCCACCGTTGCCTCCTCTTGCTCACGCCGGAAGGTGTACTCGAACAGGGTGGACAACAGACCAGCACCGAAGAGGGTGCCACCCAGCTCACCTAGTGGTAGCGAGTGTAGCCAGCTCCAGGAACCAAGGTCGAGGTGATCGAGCCAACCAGCCAGCATCATCAGGAGGATGCCGGCCAGAGTGAGAGAGACTGCCAGGAGGGCCGCTTTGAGGCGGAGGAGACGACGAGAGACTGGTCGGCGATCATGAACTTGCATTAATACTATTAATTTTAACACTTTCATAATATACTTTAAATGTCAGTTCCTTGAAGTCTCCGCTACCAGATCAATGATGACAATCACCAAACGCCATCTGTTATACTCAGATACCTACGATGATTCGGTCTCGGAAGTCACACACGATGTAAAGTTTTGACGTGGTCCCGAACCGAACGCTGCAGTCAATTCAAATACAAAAGGAGACACTATGCACCTCAGGCGAGTTAAAATAGAAAACCACGGCCGCCTCCAGGATTTGGAGTTAGAAGTGCGACAGCACATGGTACTTATCGGGCCGAATGACGTGGGCAAGTCATCGCTGTTGCGTTGTCTCAACCTCTTGCTAGGCGCCAGTACGGCACAACTTTACAACCAAATCACGCCTGATGATCTTCGACGGCCAGAGCAGCCTTTCACCGTTGAGGCCGATCTTTGTGAGTTCACAGAAGATGAGAAGGCTCTATTTGCGGACGAGATCACTATCGACCCAACCGGTGAGACCGAACCGACCCTAACTGTACGCCTCCAGGCAACTTTCGACGATAATCAAACGCTGTCGATCACCCGCACTGTACCTAACAAGAATATCGGTCGACAGATCTCGCGTGAGCAGTTGCAGGCTATCGGCTGGACGCTGCTGAATGCCAATGATCGCGCACGGACTGTCAGTGATGACCGCCACTCTCTTCTAAATGATGTACTTGCAGGCGTAGAATTAGGCGCCGAGCAAGAGACATTCGATGAGCTACTTGGTGCTATTGAGAGACGACTTAAAGAATCGAATGTCTTATCGGACCTTCGGGACAAGATGTCTACTCAGCTCAGTACTGCACTGCCGGAACGAATCGATAGAGACGACCTTACGTTCATTCCTAGTGCTACAGCAAACAACGACGTTCTGAATGGCGTACGGCTTCAAGTTAATGGCAAGTCTATCAGCGAGCAGTCGGATGGAAAACGTGCGATCTATGCGATCGCCATGTACGACCTGATCTCGAACGGAGCAAACATCGTTGCCATCGATGAACCAGAGATTCACCTGCACCCCAGTAGCCAGCGTAGCCTGGCTCGACTGCTGAAGAATGGAAAGAACCAGAAGATCATCGCAACACACTCGCCTGATATTGTGAGTGCATTTGATCCTGAGTTGATTGTAGCGGTACGAGATGGCGGTAAGGTCGTTCAGCCGACTGCTCAGATCCTCAATAATGATCAGCGTGCAATGCTTCGATGGTGGGGACGTAATAAGTTAGAACCTCTGACCGCTCGCCGCGTAATAGCAGTTGAGGGAGCGGCTGATCGAGTCATTCTCGAGCGAGTCGCCGAACTCACTGGACGCGATTTGGATCGTTTTGGGATCAGTGTGGTCGAAGCTGAAGGCGCCGGCGACATGGGGGCGATCTGGAGGCTGTTTGGAAATCAAGGATTCAATATCCCTCTGTCATTGTTGATTGACCGAGATGCGGTCGATAATACGTCCAAGAGTATCGGCCTACAAGAGTGCGACTTTAGTGAGCACTCGATCTGGATCTCCGAAAAGGACCTCGAAGAAGAATACACTAAAGCACTTGATGCAGGAGGTTTGTGGACAGCCCTACAGAACAGCAACACATTCAGCAAAAACGAGTTGAATAACATAAAGTATGCGGACGCAAATGGATTGCCAACCAAAACTGATATCGCCGCCTTCCTGCGAAGTAAGAGCAAGTATAAGATTCAAGGGGCGATCGTAGTGGCAAATTCACTAGACGAAACAACTGCATCAAAAATTACAAGCATCATGAATCTGCTCAGCGATATCGAAGATGCTTGAAATGGTCGATATTACTTCAAAACAGGCACTCGTTCGGGATTACCCCGAGTTGTCACTACTTGTTGTCGCTCCTGCTGGCTGCGGTAAGACCGAGACTTTGGCGTTACGTGTGAAGGGCTTGCTCTCTCGGCAGATCATCAAGGCACCTCAACGCATCCTGGTAACGACATTCACTAATCGAGCTCGGGACAACATGCGCGATCGCTTGAGTCGCTACCTGACGCCACGCCAGATGCGTGAGGCAGTCACGGTGTGCAACTTCCATGGTCTCTCCGCCCGGATCATTCAGGCTCATGGCAATGTGATCGGCCTTGACTCACCATCATGGACCATGCCGCAAAGTGACTGGGTGGCACAACAATGTCGTACACAGAATCTAAAGTATTTAGTAGCTGCGGACGTACAGAGCAAGATCAGTTCAGCAAAGCGACGCAAGGCGACCGATGAAGAGGTTCTAGCTGAGATCGAACGTTCAGGCGATGAATATGCATTACGGATCGAACAGCAGCGCCAGTCCGAAAAGCGGTTGACCTACGACGATTTACCACGACTGGCCGAACTAATTCTTGCTAACGATGAGGTGGCATCGCTCTACCAGCACCATTTCGGTGCTATCATCGTCGACGAATTTCAAGATCTAACACCGCAGCAGCTCCAAATTGTGCAGCGTATCGGTTACGGAAAGACAACATATGCCGGCGATCTGGCACAAGGAATCTTTAGCTTCGCCGGAGCCGAACCTGAGTTTGTCAAGAGACAGTTAGAAGCTGAGTGTTCGCATACTATCGAGTTCGCCGAATCGTTCCGCTCATCGCCCGCAGTGTTGAAAGCGGTCAACTCGCTTAGCAACCTAACAGATGGACAAACGCTGACCACAGCTAACCCTAGCTCCTGGCCTTCTGGCGGGTTTGCAGGGTGCCTCCATTTTACCGATACGAAAGAAGAAGCCCGCTATATCACGCAGATTTGTGCAGGTATCTTGTCTCAAGAACGAGCCCCTCAGCAACGAATCGGGATTGCGGCGCGAACCAAATTTCGACGAAGGTTCGTCGACGATGCCATAGAGCGCAGTGGCTTACAGTATAGTCTGTGGGACGAGGGTGTGCTAGATAGCTCAATAGCACAAAAGATACGGATCATGCTGTCCCAGATAACACTTGAAGACTTCCGCAACGCAGATAATCCTCGGGAACTCTTGCGGCAGCTGGCTTGCCTAGCAGACGAGCAAGACCCTGATGAACGCACCGGGCACTCCAATGCAATCGACTGGTGTTTCGACCTTCTGCAGACAGGCATCACGCCAGACCAGGTTAAGAAGCGCATTCAGGTCGGCGATGCTGACTCACTCATAACCCGTGGCGGAGTGCATCTCCTGACTGGACATGCTGGCAAAGGTCAGCAGTTCGACTGGATGGTGGTTGTTGGTCTCGAGGAGGATAATCTGCCGATTTACCACGCAGTCAAGGCTAACTCCGCTCCCGCGCTGGCAGAAGAAGCACGAACGCTCGCGGTCATGCTGTCCAGGGCCCGCCACGGAGTGCTGGTAACTTCCAGCGGGGTCGTTCCTGATGCCTATGATCCGAGGCGCCAGAAGCGAAAGTCCCGTTTTCTGGACAATATCGCCCCTGTGATGATGAGCGATAATAGCCAAATCCGTGAATGGTTGACTTCTGTTGACTGGCAAGCTATTGCCGCGAAATAAATCGATGGCCCAGTCTCCAGTCTAATTTGTTAAGCCGTCAGTTATGTGAGTTTCAGTTCCTGTCCTCATTATCGATCTGCTGAGGTTCTTCAGCGCTAATGGTGTCGCGTAGTTCGGCTCGAGCTGCCTCCTGGGCTGTGGCGTTTGCTTGCTTTTTCTGTTGATAGAGTTTGTATCCTAGAGCAAGAATGCCTATCACGCCAACGCCAATACCCGCCCCTTGTACACGCAGACCCAGCGCCGCGTTTGACACAGCAGTCTTCTCCACATTGTGGATCAGATTGTCGACACCTCCAGCGGCTTTTGCCGCATTCGTGATCTGCCCGTACTTACCGAGATTATCGATCCCAGCCATTCCTGTCGCTCCGTTCGGTCTCGTTGATCTTGATTGTAGCCATTGTATCCTACGCGGGTGGGGTGCCCAACATGCTGCGAGTTGGTGCTGGCGCGCTCACAACGGCCGTGACCTGTGGGCAGTAGGAGCCACTGCCATTACACAAGCCCAGAACTAGGATCTCTGGAACCCCCGAGGTACGGTTGGTTTGGGGATCGCGTGAGGATCGACCTCACGTTGATCTGAGATGACCTCACCGATAATAGTACCCTCACCGTCCGGAATAACTATTTTGCGACACCTTTCTTATGTGTTTATCTAGATGGCTACTGCGGCTTATACCTGCATCATAGAAAGAGGCTGATGTCAAGGTCTTACCGACGTCATCGGACGGGCTGCTGCATAGATGGCTGGTTATTTAGGACGAGATCTTGCAATGTCGTAGGTTCAAAATCTCGGCCACAGTCCAGGCCCAGGCAGGTCGCCCGCGCTCCACTCAGCCATCCCGACTCGTCCTCTCCTCCATCTTCTTCCAGGTGACCATGCGGCGGCGGATGGTGTTTTCGCTGTACTTGCGGCGGCGCAGCAGGGAGCAGTACTGGGTGAGGTCTCGCTTGGTCAGGGTCAGGACGTCCTTGTCGCGTTCGACTGCCCACTCGAAGATGTCCTGTAGGTCCGCCCAGTAGGCCCTGGCTGTCTGGTAGCCGTAGTCGAGCAGGATGTCCTCTCTCAGATCGAAGAAACGCTGCCAGCGGGCAGCTTGCTCTGGGTCGAGCTCTGGCGGAAAGTCCATGAGGTACTCGGGGTAGCGCCGCTCCTGAGCTGAAGGAGCGCTCGGTGCGGCAGGATCATCGGCTGGCGGCTGCTCGGACTTGGTGGAGGGCTGTTCCTGGGCGGTAGTAGCCATGCTGGTCATCGCTCCTTTCCAATGGGTGCCTGGTCTCGCGTTTGGTTGCCTGGTGTGCTGGTGAGTCGTGGCTTCGGGGACTGGGTGGGCTAGCCAGTCTCCTGAGGCCTGCTATCTGGGGCTGTTTCTGCTGTTCAGAGGCTATTGGTGTGTGGTTCAAGCAACTAGGCCTCGAAGGCGGCGTCGAGGTCGATACGGACCTTTCGGCAGTCTGCCCGATGTTATCACGGTTATGGTTTGCCCCGGGATTGCAGCGGTTTAGCGTGGTTCTCGTCCGGATCGGCTGTTATCACGGACGGGACGTCGAGGGTCTCGTCGGGCCGGTCCGGGTGGGAAGGACGTTCCTCATCATGGACAACCAGATCAAGAGGCGGATCCCCGCCCCGGAGCTGTACCTGCCGGGCGGGCAGCCGTTCGGCCGGGCCTCGTCGCGGGCGGTGGCTAGGCGGGTGGACCGGCAGGCCGATGGCGTCATGGGCCAGGCGGCGCTGGCTCATGTCACTGACCAAGCCCGGGCGGTGCTGACGGCCGGGGCGCTGCACAACATCGGGGCTCTGGCAGGGCTGGCTGAGCAGTGCGCTCAGGTGGCGCCGGCTGGTGGACCGTACTACCAGGCCGTCCTCAAGGCCTACGGCCTGAGCGCGGCCCGGGGCGTGGCCGAGCTGTGAGGCGCTACCCAGCCCAAGCAGAACGAGGAGGATGGCGATGGGTCTCATGGAGTTCATCAAGGATGGCTTGGCTTGGGTCGGGCTGGCCACGCTGCTGGTGGTGGCCTGGGCCTGGTGGTCAGGCGGGCCACCAGGACCCGCTAGTCGACCGGCCGGGTCGCCGGGGTCACCTGCGCCACCGGGTGGTGGACCGGGAACCGAGGCGCTGGAGAGGGCTTTGGCTGCCCGGTGGCAGCAGGACCAGGGATTGCTAATAGCCCAGCGGCAGATGCTCGATGTGGCCCGGGAGTACCAGGCCGGGCCTGCTGCCCCACCAGGCGCACCAACACTCCCCGCCTGAAGCGCTAGGGGTCTGCGGATAACCCACCTGCCTAAGTGGGTTCTACCTGGTGGGCCGGTCTGGCTCATGCGGCACTCGGATCATCGCACCACATCGCTTTGTTGCAAAAACTACAGCGTCTGCTTTCACCGCCACTATCTGGCAGGTATGTCCAGTTCGTGGCCTGGGGTGGTCTCAGAGGCGGCGGGTGAATCGACCTGGGTGTCGGATCGGTGGGAGTAGTGCGTTGAGCGGGCTTGCACTCGGTGGGTGTTCGTGGAATGTATGGGGTGAGGGGCGACGGTTGTCTAATAAAAACTGGATGACTGGCCCGCTCGAATAATTAGTAGATATTGAAGACAAAGGAGGGACACAAATGGTGCAGCAACTAACGAAACAAGGCCGACAGCAGTACGTTGGAGGCACGACGTCCTGGCCAGAGGAGATGGCGCAGGGTACTAGCAGATCGGCCGGCAACATCCCAGGTCTCCCACCTGGCGGCTTCCATACCATCCTGGCGGATCCGCCCTGGCCGGCTCAGGGTGGAGAGCGCCATTACCAGACGATGAGCCTGGAGCAGATCATGGGGCTGCCGGTCGGCCAGCTGGCGGCGTCGGACGCGCACCTGTGGTTGTGGACGACCAACGCGCTGCTACCCCGGGCCTATGAGGTGGCTCGTGCCTGGGGCTTCACGGTGCGCAGCCCGTTGACGTGGGTGAAGTTCCGCCTGGGACTCTCGGGCCCCAGCCAGCTAAGGAACGCCACCGAGCACCTGCTGTTCTGTACCCGGGGCCGGGCACCAGTGGGGTTCCGTTCGCAGCCGACCTGGTTCAATGCCCCGGTTGCCGAGCACTCGCGCAAGCCCGCCGAACAGTTCGCCATCATTGAGCGGGTCAGTCCGGGGCCGTACTTGGAGCTGTTCGCCCGCCGTCAACCGGAGTCCCGGGCCGACTGGGCGGTGTGGGGTGATGAGGTCGCCTCCGATGTCCAGCTGCCCGGCTACCCGGTGCCACGCTACAGCCGGCCGGACGACTTTCCTTCTGGTGAAGCCCAGGTCTGTAAGGCCGACGCCGAGCCTGAGCAGGCAACCGTTGGTGGGCTCCAGCCAGAGGTGTTGGAGGAGCGGTCATGAGTAAGGCAGCGTATGAGAGGAGTGAGGTAGCTTGAGCGACTCGAGGAGCTCCCTGTCTGGGAGTCTGCTGCGCGCCGGCCTCGGCCTGGTACTCGTGGCGATCGGGCTGAGGTGGATCGTCGAGCTGCTGCAAAGCGCCTGGATGTGGCTCGTCGGCGGGCTCGTCGGAATCGCCATCATGACGACTGCCGTCTGGTGGCGGCAGAACAGTCGGTGGTGAGCAACCGGAGGGATGGACCATGAGCCGCCCAAGATTCCACCAGGGCGGACGGCCGGCCGCCTCACGCACCGTGCGGCTGGTGCCGCTGCGCCGCGCTGGCCTGGACCACCGCGAGTTGGCCCGTGTTCTGCTGGCTGTGGTCAATAGCGGAGCTAGACCGGTTGGTAAGGACACCGACAAGAAGGTGCCGTCGGTCCGGTCGAACGAGCCTGGTACCGCCCCAACCAGCCAGAACACGACCACGACGTCCGCTGCTTCAGTCGGCCCGTCTGCTGTGTCGGACGGGAACAAGGAGGGGCTGTCATGAGCCGGGATGGTCGTGGTGGCCTGTGGTGGCGTCAGCTACACCTGGCGCTGCCGCTGGGAGCCGAGACGGCAACGCAGGTGGCGGAGCGACTGGTGGTCGATGCCCATCTGGGGCACCTGGTACTGGAGGCCCGCGCTACTGGCGGGCGGGTGCGTTACCTGCTGGGGGCCGTCGCCGACCGTGGTCTGGATGACATTGTCTGCCAGCTGGCGCCCGGTAGTCGCACCACCACACCGACCGAGAGTCGCGGCCCGGTCAAGGTGGCGTTGCGGCTGGGAGTACGCAGAGCCAGCCTGCCGTTGTCGAGCGAGCGGTTGGAGGCCGTGGCTAGAGCGGTTCTGGCGGCCATGGCCGCCACCGGTGGTGATGAGGAGCTGGTCATCCAGGTCCACATCGGTCGGCGCTACCAGCCGGCCCTGGCCACCGGTGAGACGCCTCCGGCTGGGTGGTTGGAGCTGTTGGGGCTACGCACCCCACCAGCGGGCAGCGAGACGGTGCGTCGGCACCGTGCCCATGCCGCTCAGCACCGGGCCGGGGTGGGTGTCCGCCTAGGTGTCACCGCGGCTACGCCGGCCCGGCGTCGGCTGCTGCTTCAGAACCTGTTGGGAGCACTTAGGATGGCCGAGAGCGCCGGGGTGCGCCTGCACGCCCGCCCCGAGGCGCCGGATCGCCTGAATCAGGCCCGTCGCCCGTGGCGCTATCCGCTGACCTTGAGCGCGGCGGAGGTTTTGTGCCTGAGTGGCTGGCCGGTCGGGCAGGCCGACCTGCCCGCCACTCCAGGAGCCCACCCCAGGCACCTGCTACTGCCCGAGGTGCGGGACCGTACGCGTGTCTTCGCCATCGGCACCCAGGAGCAGAGCGATCGAGCGTGTTCAATGGTTTGTGTAAGCCCCTCCGTTGGAAGGACTGACACTGATGA
>CALHWA010000089.1 GCA_938036845.1 uncultured Candidatus Saccharibacteria bacterium
ATCCGCGCCGCTGAGCGGTGGTACGACGTGGCGGTGCGCGTTCGGCTCTCTACTGCAGTAGAGAGGAGTACCGCAGGTACTCCTCTGCTCGACGTCACGGTGGAGTGGGAGTACACCACCGTGCCCAGTGGTAGTGAGCGCCGCTTTGCCTGCGTATCCGATCGAGCGGCGTACAACGCACTGCGCGGCGACGTCCCTGCTACCTCCACCTGGTTCATGGCACCACGCCGTGGCATGGACGCCCGCAGCCATGAGTCCTACGAGTTGCTCGAGCTAACGGTCGATGGCCGGCCACAGCCGATCCGCCGCACTGTCCAGGCGACTGGACAGACCTACCGCGTCCAGCTGGATGACGCGGCGCAGAGCGGTGAGCCGGTGAGGATCCGGCAGATCTTCCGTACCAGCACGCCTGCCTGGGGCCACCGGCTGTTCTTCGAGCTGCCACAACCTGCGCGAAACATGTCGCTGGCAGTGGACTACACCAACTCGCCCATAGCCGACATCCGTGTCAGCGACACCGTTGCTACCTTCCAGCCTTCCCAACTCGTCCGCACGCCCGAGGCGGCCGTTGGCAAGGTCATATCCCTCAACGCTCGTGGCTGGCTCCTGCCCAAGACCGGCTTTGCTGTGACTTGGACGCTCGAAGCAGAGCTGCCCCACGGCGCCGAGCACCGTGAGGCTGCCTGATGGATTGCAGTCACTCTCCGCCGCTCATCGCTCTCACCTCCCCACCGCTCGGTTGGCGTCGCGACCTTGATGCTACTCATCAGTCTGTAGACCTTCAAGTAGCAGGTGGCCAGGCTGAGAGATGTGGCTGTTGGTGATCTCCAGAAGACGGTGGGCAGGAACCTGCGTGCCTACCGGCTGGAGAGAGGCCTGAGCCAAGAAGCCTTCGCAGACCAACTTGGCGTCCACCGCACCTACATGGGCGGTGTCGAACGCGGCGAACGCAACCTCACCCTCAAGAGCCTGGAGAAGATGGCAGAGCAGATTGGGGTGGAGGTACTGACGCTCCTGCAGAGGTAGTGCAGGGTTGAAGGGGTTGGGAGAGCGGGGTTGTGGTGGATGGGGATAGATCTTCGCTCTGGCAGCGCTGCTGTCACGTATTCCCTCGTCGCACTGAAGCGCCGTCGAGCATCACTTATTCGTCAGTCTCCGAAGTCGCTTCTTGAGATCGCGTTTCAAATCAAAGCCATCATGGGTACTAATGTCCTCCATGTCGTACTTCAAGTAGCGAATCGACTGAAGGTCAAACGGGACATCACTAGAATCTTGCGTCAGCATGACGGTTTTACGCGGAAGTGCGTGGGACAGTCCGACTTCATAGAAAACATTCGGATTGCGGCCAGTTAGGTCGGCCACGATGACTTCCGCACGCCACAGCAGAGAGGCTACATCGGCCATGATGTGGTCACTGTCCCAAATGTCATCAACGCGTCGGCAGTATAGCCCTGCATCGGAGACGGCTTCCTTAATAGCATCGTAAACAGCATCATATTCTGTGTCGAACGGCATCATCACTGCCACGAGGGACGAATCCCGAGCCTCGGTAGTTGGGAAGCTAATCGCGCTGGAACCCTCAGAGCCGCTCGTTGTGGCTGCCAAAAACACGTGCTTCAGAAGCACTTCATATAGGTCAACATCCTTGACCGACCAGCGTGTCCGATTCCAACCCCAGCAATCTGAATCAGCGTCAAGAGCAGTGGTGAGTTCCTCTATGACTCCGGTGGCGATTGGCGGAATGGAGGAGTCTGGCTGGAATTCGAAAATGATATCCTTGCCAACTTCCGTTATGCTGACAATTCGTCCGATCTGTGCAATTTGCTCAGCGGTGCTGTCGCCTATCTCGGGCATGATGAGCGCTGGAAACTTCGTAAGTTCGCAATGTAAACCTTCACCTAAAACGCTACGAACCTCTTGTGACGTCGATTCGAGGAAACGCTCTTTGGCGATTCCTCCTTCACGAGATCCAACGATCAAATTAAACATGCAAGTCCCCCGGTAGGATTATCTGCATCGTAGTGCAGCCGTCGGCCGCAACATCCTCAACGCATCTTACCGCGTGATCAGCGAGAAAACTAGAGAACTGTCATTAAAAGATGGTTATCAATGCAGCGCTACTGCGGTATCTCAATTATATGTAGTGACAGAGAATTGTCGTTGCTTCTGAAGCGTCCTGGCTATCCCCACGCTCATGCTGGAATAGTTCGTCGATCAACTATGTTGGGGTCGACAGACACCGTGTAGGCCTGCGGACTGGAAGACATAGCTACTGGAGAAAGTGGGCGCCCAACTATATACTGATGGAATGCGTCCGGCACAGTATTGGGACATCAGTTCTTGGAACGAACCGAGTAAGAACACCCTCGACAGACTTCCAGATTATTGTCATAGCTGGTCAGTCATGGGGCGACTCAGGGAACGCTATCGAATCAACGATGCGTCAACCTCGCAAAGTGGGCCAAAATGGGAAACCATTGTTGTGCTCGCATTTATTACTCAGCCAGCTGATGCGCTAGAGTTACTGGCAGGCAACGGTGTGGTGTTGAATCTACGCTCCGGCAATCGATGGGACGTGTTTTTCCCTGGTTATTTTCAGACAGCATCAAGCGACGATAAAGTATTTCTGCCTGGGTCTACGCCAGTTGGTGATGGTTTTCTGTCGAACTGGTATTTTAATGCCAAGGACTTTGATACCATGCGCAGACGGGTGGAGAAGATGAGCCGAGGTCGATTCGTCTACGACGGACGGCCAACTATCATGGTGGTGCGAGCCATCTACGACAACTATGGTGAGCCATCTATCGACTGGAGTTCTGTTGCATCTGGTCCTCTATCAGATCGTCGTCATGGGGTGGAAACGCTTTCGCTGAATGAGGTCGTACACCGCATTAGCATCGATCTGGAACGTGGTAACGAAAATCCAAATTGGGGTATATCAGAACTGTTGGATTACAACAGGCGCGTGAATCTACCAGTAAGAAGCGCGGCAGCTGATACGGCTATTGCTGTTGCTGGCGGAACTTTAGCGACGTGGCTTGGGCGAATGCTTGGAATGAACTAATGCTAGCTCCGCTACGGCAAACCGACGATATACCCACCGTCAACCTGTTGATTAGAATTATCAAGTACTCGCAAGCGAAAGTATCTTTCGCACACATATCAGACCATTACTTTTAAAATCGAGCTTACCTCTTCATCCTCCTCAGCTTCTCCGTTATAGCCTTGACTTGACCAAGGCCATAATTGTCCGCATACTTGTAGGCATCATCAGCCTGCTTCGTTTTCTCCTTCAGTTGCTTCTCTGCCTGTTTCCTTTCGTCCTTGCTGCTAAGATAAACTGCCAACCAGATCATGAAGACTATGAGCAGGCCAATAATTAGCGTCATCATGATAGGAAGGTTAAGTATCTGTGGCGTAACGTAGCTAGCGAACACTGAAGCAATTGTCAGAACTCCCGCGGTAAGTAAAATTATAGGGTTCGGTTCATTAGCTACCTTTGGCAGCTTGCGGTCTTCGTCTGATATCGTCGGTACTGCGTCGAGTAATTCTATGCGTTTCTGCATGAACTCCAGTCTCTGAATGTTGAGTTGGAGGAATGTGCGAACGTTGCCTGAGCGCTTCTCGGGTATTTCTTTCGAATCGAGGCGAGATAGTTCCTTCCGGAACTCCTGCAGCGGCGCAGTTGAATTGTCCTCAAAAGGTCGATGCTCTTGATACTCGTACACGTCTTTAATGAAGCCGCGTTCGTCTACTTCATTGGCAAACGGAAAGCACGCATGCTCAACTGCGTAGTAATACGCACGTTGAACATACTCCATCGTCTCGGCATCCAAGTCGTCGTTATGGCGAAGTGCTTCTAAGCAGAGCTCGATGGCAGCATCGCAGTCGTCGACGCCTACGTACGAGTAGGAGGCCCGCCACGCCATGTCGGACGGAACGTCGGCTTCGATCGCTTCAAAGGCGCGCTCGTAGTTCTCCACCGCCTTCTTGTGCTTGCCGAGCAGTCGGAATGCTTCGCCGCGGACGTAGTTCACGTCGGTTACATTCTCTTCTCGGGTGTCGAGGATGTAGGCATTGCTGGCGTGGTCTCGCGCGCGTTTGTAGTGATTGCGCTGCTCTTTCTTGCCATTCGCTCGTGAGCCTTCGCGGAGCTCGATCCAGGCAGAGATGACATAGCTTTGCGGGTCGTTTCCATGTACTGCTCTGGCCTTGCTGGCAGCGGCTCGGGCGGCGTCGTCATCGTCAACGAAGTAGTATTTTCGTGCCTCGGCGATCCAGTCGATAGGTGCGCTATCGTCAACTGGCCGCGATGCAAGTGCTTGGTCGTACGCCTCGCGCGACGCATCGTCTTGGAAGACGAGAGCGGCGTCTGCCAGGAGGCGGAGTTTCTCGCTTGCTTCAGCACCTTTGTCTCCACTGAGAGAAGCTCGCTGTCGCCATTGTCGACGCACGCGCTCAATATCTCGACGTAATTGATCTGTCGATTCTTTCCGTTTGAAGCCGAATTCTTGGTAGTAGTCGTGTGCCGTAGTTTGTTGAGGCTCAGACATTCTATTTTACTTTCATTCAATGAGATCATTTGTTACGCTAGTTATGGTTCTGGTGTCGTAATACAATTAAAGCGTCATTTTAACAGTTTTGCTCCACGTGCTAGGATTTAAGGCGGCAAGAGAGAAGCATTGTAATAGATGTTGGTATATTAAATGTCACCGGAACTTTGACAGTGTTGATCAAGTAAATGTGAACATGATGCAGTTTTGTAGATGCAGGTGACTGCATGTTTTTAAATGTTGTTACCTTAAGGATTTCTTTAAAAATCGCAAAGATATTTCAACAAGCCCTTGGTCGTAAGCCTTTGGTTCCACAATCGATAGTATCTTTGTTCGCTGCTGCTTGCTGGGTTCAAGTTTAGTCGTAAGATCGACAATTCCCTGTAGGACGCGTTGGTCGGTTTGCGTTTCGGCAAGTCGGTAGAGGTCTGGCATAATAGCGCGTATCTTATCGCGGCAGCGATCGGCTAGATCAGCATTGCCACGTTCTTTCTCTGATGGAACTGACCAGCCATAGGCGATTTCAACGAGGAGGTCGAGCGCAAATCCGAGACCTAGTGTATTAAAGTTTCCAAGATGTATCTCGTTTGTAACGATGGTGGTTACTGGTTCGGTGGCCTGATATAGATTGCGTTGAAAGAAGGCATTTCCCTCTATCTTCCAGTATGCGTCATCAGCAACTTCTTCT
>CALHWA010000090.1 GCA_938036845.1 uncultured Candidatus Saccharibacteria bacterium
CGCTAGCTTCAGGTGCTAGTGCCCTTCGGGGCGTGGAGGTTCAAGTCCTCTCATCCGTACCAACAAGCTCTTACCCGAACCCACCCCAGTCGAAACAGGCTGGGATGCGGTTCCAGATGTTGAACAACGCTCACCCACCAGGGTGGGCGTTGTTCGTGTTGTGGGGCTCATGGGCGCGGCGTCAGCGGCAGGCAGTGTGGCTGAGGCGCCAGGCTGACCCAGGTGCTGCAGGTAGTGCGCATGGGCGGCGGCGTGCAGGCTGGGGCTGGCCAGCTGGTCGAAGGGTGGGACGAGCAGAGCGCTGAGGCGAGCACCGGAGCCCGTATCGGCGAGGTGGACGGGGCGCGGCATCAGGATTGGCGCGTCAGCATCAGCAGCCCCTCCCCCGCTGGCATCGCCGAGTCCTTCTTCTCCAGCGCTGTCGCTGTGCTGTTCATCGTGTGCGCCCACGTCCTTGCCCGGCTGCTTGCCACCGTCGGTCGCGCCATCGCCTGTGCTAGGCAAGATGACCCGACCGTCTTCATCGACTAGCGGGTTGACCAAGACCCGGTCGAAGAAGACTTGGTTGAGCAGCTTGCGCAGGTGCGGTGGGGCGGCCTGGTAGAGGCGGTGGCAGTCTTCGAGGAGGTCAAGGGCCTGGGTGAGGTGCTGGCGGACTTCGGCGGTGGTGGCGGTGGTGGCGGCTAGCTAACCCCACCTAACCTGGCAGGGGCCTTTTAGTCTTAAAATAAGCAAGGGCCCTTGCCAGGCCACCGCACATAAACTAAACTATGATAGGAAAGAAAAAATATGAATGGTTACGACTATATTCTCGCGGCTCTCTATCACATCAGAGGGCGTTTTAGCGACCTTCGTCCATTTATGCAGTTGCTGCCATTTGATGCTCGAGAATTACCATATTCTGCGCATGACGTTGCTGTAGCAATCGATCAGGCTCATGTCCAGATTATCAGGCGCGACAATATCTCTGAGAGCACGGTTTTAGAGCTACTGATTGATGAGGAGCTACAGCGCGTGAAGCACTGCATCCTCGATAGCTCCATTGCTGCTGAAATCGATCGACGAAAGGATATTAGAGCATGTTTAGCTCAAACTTTCGAAGAGGCAAAAACTATACTCGCGAAGCACAATATATCGATTGGCGAACACACTGCAGTTCATATCGTCGATATATTCCCATCGCCGTACGAAGATCGCGAGTATGCCGTTATGGTGGCCGACAGCGGTGACTATGATGCGTATGGTATTCCTCAAGGAGTTTACTTCCTCGAACGGTATCTTCGTCCATTCTACTCCGAATACCTAGCGTGCCATGAAATTGTTCATATCGCGCTCGGAACTTTAAGCCCAGACCTGATTGCGCACGGTCTTGAAGAAGGCATTGCCGAAGTTCTAGGAGCTTACTGTATAGCTACGCAGATTCTTGGAGCAGATATGACGCAGAATCTGTTCATTTACAATAGACTGGGAGGTGAATCTCATCCACTCTGGGATCAATATCTGGATTTCACGAGGGCCGCCTCGCTTATCTATCGGAAGGTTGGTGATGAAGGTTTATTCGAACTTGTGAGGTTAGGTAGACAGGGAGTGAAGAATGCGGAAAAAGCGATTCTTAGTCAGAATATAAAGCAGTTATCAGTTGACGGTGTTCCTCCATCTCAGGACATGCAAGACAGACTTGACTTCTTGCTTAACAGTTTTCCTCGCTACTCAGTTATTAGCCCACTTGCCTTTTATATCGCAAAATTCGTGAGGCCTGGCATGTCGGTGCGCGAGCTGGCTGCGCTTACACGCTGTTCTTACGATGATGTGATGAAGGGCTTAACGGAATTGGCTGATGACTACAGTCTCTTGAGTTTGCGCAAGGACGGTAGCGTGGTTATTTGGTCGGATGTGGAATTATACTATCGTACGGATGTGCTGCGCTACAGGGTAAGCTGACGAGTTCGTGACTGAAAGTTTGGGAACAGTACCGTGAATGAGACTACAGACACCCTCCGGCGCAAAGTACATAAGCTAGAGCTAAAGTATGTATTTTTACTTCTCTTACTATTCACTGTATTGTTATTTGTCCTAGATGCGTGGTTTTCTACTATTCCGCAAAATGATTCTTCCATTGTTTTGCGATGGTTACATAAAATACCCTGGAATGCGCTTGCAACATCCGCTTTCTCCGCCACACTTATCGGATACTTCTACGAGCTTTATATGCGTGATTCCTACGGATGAACGAGATGCGCCGCTGTGCTGCTGGCGGTCTTTAAACTCTCGTCATTTTATGGAGAATTTAGGAAAGCTATTCAACCTAAAAAGAGGGTTGTGAGCGCCTACTGCGTTTTTGTTGACCCAACTGTGCCATCACCTGGCTGTATATATCCCCCATCAGGGAATGTAAAACAGCCATAAATACTCTAGCCCTTATCTTTGATCATTACTTTCCTGATTTGATCTCACAAGAATTATACCAACGATACCAACAAGCAACAGCACTACACCGCTAATGTAATCTGAATATACTTCAGGCCATGGCCGCACTATCGAGTATGGTATTAGTTTTCGAGTCACAATAGGCTCCAGAATTGCCCCTATCGGCAGGATAAACCAGAATATACGCGATGACTTTTTTGGCAAAGCTGCAATCCAGCCGCACATCCCCAGTGGTGCACATAGCACAAGAGCAGCAATAAACCAAAATGAATTCGCCATAAATATCGTAGAGCCATACACCCCAATAAGATAGCCGATACCGTAATGGAGTAGCAGTGTGAGTTCTGCAATAGCAGCGCCACTGATCGCCGCTTTTACCAAGCTTTGAGATCTCCACCCTGCCAAGAATGGCAACGCAGCCCAGACAACACCTGCATTAAATAACTTACTAAATATCTTGCGGATACAAGAGTATAGCTGCAACTGCCCTTCCATTTCTTGGGGAAAGTAGATATTGCTAACAAGCGACAGTGTTGCTAATGCAAGAGATAGGAGAATGACAGTCAGGTATTTATGGCGAATTGTTTGCATGATCTGATCATAGGGAATTATTGAGTTGCCGTCAATCTGCATTATCAACATGACATCTAACAATACTGACGCCGTATCCCTCAAGAAGAACTGTCAGTCTCTGAAAGGCTGTATCTAACAGAACGCTAATTTTTGCTTGGTTGTTTCCAGACGTCGTTAGTGTCACACCAATCTTTCCACCT
The DNA here is from genome assembly GCA_938036845.1 of uncultured Candidatus Saccharibacteria bacterium. GTDB lineage: Bacteria > Patescibacteriota > Saccharimonadia > Saccharimonadales > Saccharimonadaceae > Saccharimonas. The sequence continues at coordinate 3,201 of CALHWA010000090.1, forward strand.
TCTTGACGAATTGGACGAGTTTTTACATACACCTCCACGAATTCACGAGTCAGCACACCAGATGCCTCTGCAAGGACCGACTCATCATTTGTACTTGTCATGATCGTCATCGTTCTTAAAAATCCGCTACCGAGGCGGCGTTCCAAAATACCGGATGCATGCCTACTGACTATCGCGCGAACCTCTGCAGGAACACCCGGAAGGCACAGAACAGACATCGTATCATCTACATCAATAACGACCGCTGGTGCAGCGCCAACCGGATTATAGATTGGTACTGCCCCGGTGGGCAGCAAAGCCATCTTTTTGCGAGCGTTCCTTGCTGATGCAGACACATCCCGCTCAACTATTCCTTGTGACTCCAGGTCACAATATCGTTTCTGGACATATTCAATTGCAGTTTGATCAATCTCGAGCGGCAACTCGAGGGCACGAGCAACTGACTCAACAGTTCGGTCATCAATTGTCGGACCAAGACCTCCAATGGTAAAGATCAAGTCTGGCTCCGTACGTATGCAATATGCCAACGCGTCTTGTATTGCAATTGGGTCATCATGTACGGTGACTACCGTCGTAACCAGCGCACCACGACCAGCAATTTGTGTGCAAAGCCAGTGAGAATTAGTATCGAGCGTGCTTCCATTGAGCACCTCGTCACCTATTGTGATGATGGCTCCTCGCCTGCGAGACATATGTGCACCTCCTCTTTTCTATTACATTAAATGGCTAACTGCTGTGTCGTATTTTTGAGTATCACTAAATCGGAAATACTCTAATCATTCATTGAACTCTGATGGCATACACAGGTAACCCTGTCGCTCAAATTATTGATTATCTGTCAATCTGCAACACCCATCACCTCTTACATTCAGCGCCACCCATCATTATCGGGAGCATAATCACCCATTGTTAACTCATCAATCATGCTACACATCATGCATTGCACCATCTTCATTCGAAGCTGTGGGAGGTACTTGAGCTTGTTCCTCCGCTTTTGCTGCTTGCTGCTCAGCAGCAATTTGTGCCCGCACCTGGCATTCAATCTCGTGCCGAAGCTGCTGTTCATTCTGCACCACCGACGTACTTGGTTGTGCAGGTTGGAGGTAGCGCTGCACCTTCTCTAGATGTACCAAAATAGGCGTTACTATTAAACCAAATACAGTGAGTATACCAAAAACTATCAAAAAACGTAGCGTACTTGACGTATCTCGCACATTAAACCATACCATACTCAAACATGCCATACTTAAAAGACTGGCGCAAGTAACCGTCATCATTTTCATTCCTATAATGAAAGAGTTCTTGTTGGCGTATGACAAGGTCTTTACGCTAAGTGTAATGAGTAGTGCAATAATTAATGCTGTGAGCGTAAGCTTCGTCGTAATCGAGAGGAAGTCGCTGCATATTCGTGTCTGAACATGACCTTCGTAGTCATAGCTGCTATAGTCGCTATAATGTCTATTATATCGACTCCCCGTACTGACAGAGGGACGACAAAAACTAAGAAACCGATAGAGATTCCACTGGATAACAAACATACCAGTAAACCACTGAGCATTGAGGATGATCGACATAATGGATAGAATTTTTATAACTATTCGGTTATCCGTAAGTCGCGATATGTTGCTCATAGCAATTAATGATGCGATTGCGGCGCAAAACGTCGTGAATAGGATTCGCCAATCAATTTCTTGCGATAATACTGCAAGAATCCCGAGAAGCGCGCACAATGTTAGCAGGCCAATTGACAGATAGAGCAGGACACTTCGCAATTGCGCTACAGAGTAGGATTGTTTCATGGCGCTATCATACACCATTTACTATCTATGTCAACTCGCTTTAGTTATTTAATACACCACCCCAGCCGGCAACGTTGCTGGCACCGCTGGTGACTCATCCTCAATCGACGCGCATGGGTATGAGCAGTAGTCAACCGACAGGAATCCAGCGGATCGGTAATTGCCACTGGCCTTCGCTCCGCCAAATGGAGCCGCAGTCGTTGCGCCAGTCAGTGGCTGATTCCAGTTAATGATACCTGCTTTTGTTTGCTGGTAGAATGCTTCGTATTGTGCACGCTCGCGAGTGACAATGCCAGCAGCAAGCCCAAACTGTGTTGCGACAGAAACAGCCTGCACAATCGCAGCGTCATCTGCAAGACTTCCAGACCAGATTGGTTCGTTGGTGGCAGGGTTACGGGATATTATTCGTTGATCGACACTCATATTCATTAGCCTCTTTCTTTCTCCATTTTATTGAGGGACGACAAAGAAATCAATTGCTACAGATAGCAAGTATATTTCCTCCACAAAGTTTTATCGCCAATCCACTGTATATTCATTGCGTAGCATTGCAGTAATGGTGCGAGCTTGCAAAGTGGTTTTCGTGCCAGGATTAAGAATGCCGTGAGGGTCAAAGAGCTGCTTGATTTGCTGATAGAGAGCTGTAAGGTCTGGATTTTGCGTGGCGCGCACAAAACGAGTTTTGAGCCGGCCCTCACCACCGCTCATCACCAAATGACCGTCGTATAGCGCAAGCAGCTTAGTGAGCTCGTCGTAGAGCTTAAAAATCTTTTGCTTATCACTCACTTTGCGGAGCGAGAGGCGCGGATAGACGCCATAGAGATTCAAGCTAGGATAGCCAGCAAGAGGTAGTGGTAGCTGCAGCGCCCGAGCAAGCGGCATGAGCGCCCGAGCAAATTCTTCGAAGCGCTGCGGCGGCACATAAAACCCCTCAAACAAGCGCGGTGCCCCAACATGCGCGGCATCGGGCCAGCGATACTGATCAAGCGCAGCAAACCCTGCCGCTACATCTTCATCACCGTCATCTTCAGCGATAGTGACGACCGTCTCACCCACAGATTGCAGCTGCTCAAGCTTGGCCTGTTTGCGAGCACGTGTCCGAGTGTTAAAGTCATCGAGTGTCACGAGCAAAACTGCCTGCGGCGTAAACTGCTGGGCAGCTGCCTCATAAAAAGCATACTTCTTGCCATCGCGGCGGAGCTGCTCAAAAATCGCTGCGTCGAGATAGCTAAGCTGTGCTGGTTGGAGTGCGTCAATATCATCAATCGCAGCCTGAGCATCGCTACTATTCCGAAATACCAGAGCTGCCATTGTCTTGCGAAAGCTAAAGAATTCTGTCTTGAGAATAAGCTCGTCAATGATCCCTAGCGTTCCCTCGCTCCCCACAAAGAGCGGCCCAAGGTCAAACGTCCCGTCCGGTTGCTTGACCCGTGCAATACCACTATAACCAGACGTATCATTGGGGTTAATCTGCTCGATCAGCGCTGCATTATCAGTAATAATCGCATCGACACCACGATAAATATCCCCTTCAAACCCAGGCAAACCCTTGCGCCGGCTGAGCTCACGCCGCGAGAGACGCTCTGTCTGCATAACGTCACCGTTGGCGAGTACAACCTCGATCTGATCAATCGCTTCGGCTGGATCGGTCGCTCGGCTGAGGAGCGTCCCGCGTGCCCCAGCCGCAACAACTCCACCAACTGTACCTCGCTGGCCAGTCAGTGGCCCAACACCAGCACCATGCATGCTCAGTGCTGCCGCTACACTGCGTGCTGGTACACCTGGCTGGACGCGAACCCGCTGCGATTTGCCATCATATTCAAAGATTGTGTCAAGGGCTGCCGTATCGAGCAATATCCCCTGCCCCACGGCACCACCCAGCGCACCACAGCCAGCGCCGCGTGTAACAACTGGTATCGTGTGGCCCTTCTCAGCCATTTGCCAGGCAAAACGGGTGATCTTGCGAATATCACTCACAACGCGCGGCGCCACCACGAGTTCTGGCGTTGCGGCTAGAATACCGGCATCTGCACTGACTGACGCACGCCAATCGGCCCGAGTCGAAACAGACCCGGCAATATGACTGCGTAAATAATTTGCAATTTTACTCACATTTCCCCGTTAGCTTACTGCTTATACTATAGCACAGGGCAGCGCATTTGCACCAGGTGCGGTACAATAAAAAAGTGAACTTATCGACACAGCTCTCTCAAATCAAAGGCGTTGGGCCAAAAACAGCTGAGCAGCTTGCCCAAGCTGGGCTCTTGACCGTCAATGATCTCATCATGTTTTTGCCACGCAAGCACGATGATTTTACTGCGGCGAGTTCAATCGCAACGCTGACACCAGGCAATGTGACGATCACGGCGCGCTGCGAATCAATCAGCACGCGCACGGTGCGGCGTGGTCTCCGCATTACCACAGCAGTACTGGCAGATAGCTCGGGCAAGCTCAACGCCGTGTGGTTTAACCAACCGTATCGAGTGCAGCAGCTTGCGAGCGGGGATGAATGTTACTTTCGGGGACAATTTGAGTATAAGAATGGCCGCTACCAACTCACCAACCCAAGTGCCGAGCGTGTCAAAGAGCTTGCTCATCATGACACCAACCTGCTGCCCATCTACCACGCAGTACACGGCCTCAAAAGCCAACTAGTGCGCAAATTACTCGCTGAGCTACGGCCACTGATAACAATGCTGCCCGAGACACTCCCCTCACACATTGTTGCACGCGAAGGCTTAATGAGCCGGAGCGAGGCGCTGCTTGCAATGCATTTCCCTACCACATCAGAGGATGTCGCAAGAGCACGCCAGCGCTTTGCCTTTGAGGAACTCTTTAGCTTGCTGCTTGCTAGTCAGCTCAATCGCCAGGCGCATGCTCAGCTCCAAGGCTATGCTATACCATTTGAGCAAGCTATCGTGAAGTCATTTGTGAGTGCTCTACCCTTTACTCTCACAGACGATCAACGCCGAGCAGCCTGGGATATCCTGCAAGACTTTCAGCGTAGTACACCAATGAATCGCCTCCTCCAAGGTGACGTGGGTAGTGGCAAAACAGTGGTCGCTGGCCTGGCCGCTCGCCAGGCTGCTAGTACTGGCTACCAAACCGCCTTGATGGCACCAACAGAGATTCTTGCCCGTCAGCACGCCGCCACGCTCGATGCATTACTTACGCCCTTTGGCATCAAAGTTGGGCTGCTGACTGGCAGCGTGACCGGTGCTACGCGTAGTGAGCTTATGCAGCGAATTGCACGTGGCGAGATAGATGTCGTAGTAGGAACGCACGCACTCATCCAAGACTCGGTGAATTTTGCACGGCTTGGCTTTGTGATAATCGACGAGCAGCATCGCTTTGGCGTGACGCAGCGCCAGAAGCTACTTGATAAATCCGGCCATATGCCACACCTACTTGCTATGACAGCGACACCGATCCCTCGCAGCCTTGCCCTGACCGTCTATGGCGAGCTTGATATTAGCATTATTAGCCAGCGCCCGGCAGGTCGCCAGCCGATCATTACCAAAATTATTTCTCCCGCCTCGCGCCCAGCCCTGTACCAACGCGTTACGAAGGAGCTCGAGGCCGGCAGCCAAGCCTATGTCGTCTGCAGCCTCATCGATGATAACCCAGACAATGACGCGCGCAGTGTTGAAGCAACCGTACGTCATCTCAAGAGCAGCACCTTAGGCCGGTGGCGAATTGGCCTGCTTCACGGCAAGATGAAGCCTGCTGACAAAGAATGGGTGATGCAAGAATTTCACCAGCATGCGTATGATATTCTCGTGAGCACCACAGTGGTAGAAGTTGGTGTTGATGTGCCAAATGCGACAGTGATGATGATCGAGGATGCCGAGCGGTTTGGCCTTGCCCAGCTCCACCAGCTACGTGGCCGAGTGGGGCGTGGCACGCGCCAGAGCTACTGCTAT
>CALHWA010000091.1 GCA_938036845.1 uncultured Candidatus Saccharibacteria bacterium
CCCATTTGGGTTGTGAGACTGCCATCGCCAGGAGTCTTCACAGGCTTGTTCGATGGACAATTCTGCTTGCCAACCAAGCTCTTGCTGTGCCTTGCTGCAGTCGGCATAGCAAGCTGCAATATCACCAGCCCGGCGTGGTTTTATCTCGTATGGAATGTCATGTTTGCACGCTTTGCCAAAGGCGCTAATGATCTCCAAAACAGAGGTACCATGGCCAGTGCCAAGGTTATAGGTGTGCTCACCTGGCTGCATGTGTGATAGGGCAGCTACATGTCCCTTAGCAAGATCGACGACATGAATGTAGTCGCGCACACCAGTACCATCAGGCGTGTCGTAGTCATCACCAAATACACCAACGCTTTGCAATTTTCCAACCGCAACTTGTGCAACGTAAGGCAAGAGATTATTAGGGATGCCATTTGGATCTTCGCCAATCATACCTGATGCATGGGCACCAATCGGATTAAAGTAGCGCAAGATGGTCGCTTGGAAGTCGGGGTGTGCCGTGCAATAGTCACGAATGATCTGCTCAATCATATATTTCGTCCAGCCGTATGGATTGGTAATACCGGTGCCAGTGCGTGATGATTCAGTGAGTGGCAATGACTCTGGTGTGCCATAGACCGTTGCGGAGCTCGAGAAAACGAGCCGATACACCCCATGTTGGCGCATAGCGGCTAAGAGGGTGAGGGTTGAGCTAAGATTGCAGTCATAATATTCGAGCGGCTTCTCGACCGACTCGCCAACTGCTTTGAGTCCAGCAAAGTGAATGACAGCACTGATATCATGCTTGGTAAAAATCGCATCGAGTGCCGATCGGTCGCGCACATCCGCCTCGATAAAGGGGATGGTTGTACCAGTAATCGTTTCGACGCGTCGCAGGCTCTCATGGCTGGCATTGGCGAGGTTGTCAATAACGACGACGCTAAATCCTGCTGCAATAAGCTCGATAATGGTGTGGCTGCCAATATACCCAGCGCCACCAGTGACTAAAATCGTTTCTCTACTCATACCATTTAGTATACCCCTTCGTCGAAAAAATGTCGAACATATCGTGTTATCTTCGTCTATAAGTATGCGTATATCGGCTTAATTATAGCTGAAGGTGGGCGCTGCATTCGGTCTTGCTATTTTGCCATTTTTATCTATTTTTATAGGTAAAGTACTATTGATGTAAAAACACCAACATAATCTAACAGAGAAAAATCATTGTAATTTTTACATTCTTGCAAAATTATTTAAAAATGAGAGTACACTAGAAGGCAAAGACCAAAGCGCCATAATACAAGAGGAAAGGAAAAATCTATGTGTGGAATAGTTGGATATATCGGAACGCGGCCAGCGCAGGGTGTCCTGCTGACGGAACTCAAGCGGCTTGAATATCGCGGATATGATAGTGCTGGTATTGTTACACTCGATAAGGATGCTGCGCCAACGTTACTCCGGACAAAAGGCAAGGTGGCTGCGCTGAATGAGCTCACAGCTCGCCACAAGACGACTGATACAGTTGGCATTGGGCATACTCGCTGGGCAACCCATGGTGCACCGAGCAAGCGCAACGCTCATCCACATCAGGTGGGGCAGATCTATGTTGTACATAATGGCATTATCGAGAACTATCAGGCGCTCAAGACGATGCTTGCAGCGCACGAGTATGAATTTAAGAGTGATACTGATACTGAGGTGTTGACGGCGCTCATCGAC
>CALHWA010000092.1 GCA_938036845.1 uncultured Candidatus Saccharibacteria bacterium
TTGGCGAAGAAGTCCACGGCATTCCGGCCGAGACGCTCACGCTGGTGGATGATATCATCGAGATTCCGATGTATGGGCAAAAGGAGTCATTTAACGTATCAGTCGCGACCGGTATCGCGCTCTATGCGCTCACAACCGCTGGATAGTTATAGCATCATATGTACCCATTTTGTTTGCGTTATAGCAAATATCGGGTTATACTAGCAGCAGGTGGCACGACCAAGCCACCGCCCACAGCTTGCCTGTGCTTGAGCTTATTTCGCTCGCCTCGCAAGTATCTGGCCTCGCGCCGCCCTGGTCGTAGACGCTACTGTTCGAAGTAAAAATTGCACGCACAGCCAGCAGACTCCCAGGGTGGCGTGAGTCACCCCCCTACGCGGGGACGGCATTATTTAACAACAACGCAGTCTCTACCGAGGATTTGTGCGAACTCATCCTGCAGCCGCTGCTGCGCGTCGACCCGGAATGGCAGGCGAATTGCCGACGTTTTGTCATCACCGAGCATCATAATAATATCGTGCTGACCTGGGTTTTCTGTACACAGCTGCTTAAACTTCGTGAGAGCAGCCATATCATCGGGGTTCTTGACGCGCACATAGACCGTTGGGAGTGTATCAAGCGGTTTGGGTGGCGGGGCGGCTGCTGACACTGATGCGGCCGCACGTGTCGATGCTCGCGCTGAGCGCTGGGCAGTATTCTTCTGCGATGACGCCCGGCGGCGCGGCGCGGCTGCTGGGCCGGTTGGCGCGGACATTGTGCGGCCAGTTGCCTGGTATTCGGCTAAGTCGGTATCAGTCACGACGGTGATTTCATTGGCTATCAGCTTGGCTTCATCACCAAGGTTGCCATCACGGTCGCGCGCGCTCACCTTGCCGCTGGCAGTGATTACCACATCTTGCTCCAGCTGACCAGCAAGCTTCTCATACAGATTCGGGAAAATAATAATCTCACTCTCACCCGATTTGTCCTCAACTTCCACAAAGGCCATCTTGCTGCCCGACTTCGTCACAATCGTCCGCAAGCGCGTCACGAGGCCACCGATCGTCACTGTCTGGCCGTCGATCTGTGGTGAGACAGTGCGCAGTGGCACGGTCTGCTCAGCAAAGAACGTATCATAATGGTCGAGCGGGTGCGCACTAATGTAGAGGCCAATCAGTTCGCGCTCCCACATCAGGCGCTCTTTGTCGGTGTGTTTGACGGGCGCCGGCTTAAGCTCAATCGACGGCATAACTTCTGTAGAGCTATCGGCTAGGCTACCGAAGAGATCGGTCTGGCCGCTCAGCGCTTCCTTCTGTAATTTACTCGCAAAAGCAAGGACATTCTCAAGATTAAAGAGAAGATCAGAGCGATCACCCAGCGCATCAAAGCCGCCCGATTTAATGAGCGACTCCCACACCCGTTTGTTACACTTACTCGTCGAGACACGCTTGGCAAAATCCTCCACAGTCGCAAACTTCCCGTCGCGGTCACGCATTTTGACGATCTCTTCCACTGCGCCCACGCCAACGCCCTTCACTGCTGCCATACCAAAGCGAATCTGCTTCTTGCCCGGCACCACCGCAAATTCTTCGTACGATTCATTCACATCAGGGTTAAGCACCGTCAGGCCCATATGCTTGCACTCGGTGATCTCAATCGCTAGTCGGTCGACGTCATCGTGGTCACTCGTCATCAAGGCTGCCATAAAGGCATCGGGGTAGTGCGCCTTGAGATATGCCGTCCAGTAGGCGATGAGCCCGTAGCACGCCGCGTGGCTTTTGTTGAAGCAGTAATTGGCAAACTCCTCCAGCTGCGTCCAAAACGTCTCGGCCATCTCACGCGTCGCTCCACCGACCTTCACTGCTCCTTCGACAAACTCCGGCTTGACCTTCTTCATTAGGTCGATCTTTTTCTTACCAACGGCCTTACGTAGGGTGTCGGCCTGCCCACCAGTAAAGCCGCACCACTCCTTGGAGATCTGCATAAACTGCTCTTGATAGACCAAAATACCATACGTGTTCTCAAGTGAGCTCTTCATCCCCGGGTGGAGGTAGGTGATCTCCTCCTCACCGTGCTTGCGCCGAATAAAACTATCAATGAACTGCATTGGCCCAGGCCGATACAGCGCCACCATAGCGATGATATCCTCAAAGTGTGACGGCTTGAGGGCGCGCAAATAACGCTTCATCCCAGCCGACTCAAGCTGGAATACCCCTGTTGTATCACCCCGCTGAAACAGTTTGTACGTTGCTTCGTCATCAAGTGGTAACGTGGAGAGGTCGATCGTATCACCATAGACTTTGCGGATGATCCGCATTGCATTATTAATAATCGATAAGTTCGATAGGCCAAGGAAGTCCATCTTGAGCAGACCAAGATCCTCTACCTCACCCATCGGGAACTGCGTCGCCACGACGCCTTTCTGCGCCTGCTCCAGCGGAATGTATTTAACGAGCTCGTCGGGCGCAATCACCACACCACACGCGTGCACCCCATGGCTGCGAATCGTTCCTTCTAGCTGGATAGCGTAATCAAAAACTTGCTTGGCAGTTGGGTTCGTCTCATATTCGTGCTTAAGGTCAGGGTCTTCTTTAGTGCTAACTGCCAGCGGAATGTGCCGCCCCTGGGCAGGTGGTGGCACCATCTTAGCCAGGCGGTCACTTTCGGCATACGGCACCTCCAACACGCGTGCGACATCACGCACCGCCGCCCGGGCCGCCATCTTACCAAAGGTGACGATATTACTGACGTGGTCGTGACCATATTTATTTGCACAGTAGTCGATTACCTCATCGCGCCGCGTATCCTGGATGTCGACATCAATATCAGGCATACTAATGCGATCGGGATTAAGAAACCGCTCGAAGAGTAGACCGTACTTGAGCGGGTCAAGATCAGTGATATTAAGCGCATAGGCAATGATCGACCCTGCGGCGCTGCCCCGGCCTGGCCCAAAGACAATCCCCTGGCTCTTACCCCAGTTGATGAAATCCTGCACGATGAGGAAATACCCCTCATACCCCATGCTTGCCATGACGCCTAGCTCCATCTTGGCCCGCTCACGCACGTCATCGGCCAAGGTGGGGATGATCTGCTCGGGGAGCTGATCAGCAGTATCTTCAGGTTTTGCACCATTGTAACGCTGGGCTAAGCCACGATACACCAGCTTGTGCAGGTAGCTATGCTCACTCGTCTCACCCTCAGGCAATGGGTACTTTGGGATGAGGATTTTGCCCAACTCGATGTCGACATTGCAGCGGTCGGCAATCTGCTTGGTATTGGTGATGGCCTCAGGTAGCTCGCTGCCCCACCGAGCAATGATGTCGCGCGGGTCGGTCAGATGGAGCTCAAAATCCTTCAGGCTCATCCGCTTTTCGTCACTCAAGAACGAGCCCGTCCCCACACAGAGCAATATCTCATGCGCATCTTGGAAGTCATGCGTCAGGTAGTGGCCATCGCACGTCACAACCAGAGGGATGTCCAGCTCCTCAGCCATACGGCGCAGACCATCGTTAATCTTCGCCTGCACATCCCAGTGCGTATTAGACTCGGGGTGGCCATGGTCTTGCAATTCCAGATAGTAGCGGTCGCCAAAGACACGCTTATACCACTGAGCAATCTCTACTGCCTTAGCATAGTCGTCATAGCGCAGTGCCTCGCCTATCTCACCACTTGCACAGCCACTCAGGACAATTAGCCCTTCGTTCAGCTCCTCGAGGAGGTCGTGGTCAATCCGCGGCTTATAGTACATCCCTTCTAGGTTCGCCTTTGTACTGAGCCGCATCAGGTTGTGATATCCCTGATTATTCATCGCAATGATAGTCAGGTGGTAGCGCATTTTATCTTTAGCGGGATCACGGTCGAAGCGCGAGCGAGCGGCAACGTATGCTTCAATGCCAAGGATCGGCTTGATGCCCGCCGCCTTCGCCGTCTTGTAATAGTCAAGCACCCCACTCATTGTCCCGTGATCGGTAATGGCTGCTGCTGTCATGCCATACTCTTTGACAGTACTGACAAGGTCACCAATCTTCGTTAAGCCATCAAGCAGTGAGTGATGAGTATGGTTGTGTAGGTGAACAAAATCCGATGGTTGCAAAGCTGATAATGAGTGAGAGGTCATACCTCCTTAGTATAGCAAATGAACGAGCGATAAGGCCAACACTCCATCGTTGTGATTAGCAAAAATAAACTTAACTACTCTCGCGTTGCGTGCACCAGTCGTTCATCACTCCGTCTAGTGGAGTGCGATGATCTACTGCAGAATAAATGGGGAGCCTTGCCTCCGTATAGCATATCAGTGCCGTGCGTTCATCACTTTAATAACACTATCAATGAAGTCTGCCAAGCCTGGCACCAAGAGACCAATAGCATTGAGCAGCCAAACAAACAGCGCCACAAGAATCGTCCCGCCAAGCACGCTCCCTAAGCCAAAAAATATCCCGCGGATGAAGTTCATTTTGTAGACTTCTGCGCGGCTTCGATGAAAATCGTAAAATAAATCCTCGAGGGTAGCCTTGCGTGCATCGGTCTCGTTGGCTTGTTTGACCTGCCGTGTAAGCTCGGCAACTGGCCCAGGATGATCATGCCTCTCACAAGTCGCTGACTTGTCTGATGGGCGCTGTGACGGTAGTGATTGCTCTGTCATAATAATTGCAAGGGTGCGGCGAGCTTGCTCCCCCCTAGGAGGATACTCGCCGTACCCATTTGTAGCTTACAGGCTACTTTTTACCCTTCGCAAACTCGTCGCGAGCACTGCGCAAAGCACGGTCACTGCGGCTATGAAGGTCGCGAGCAACATCACGTGCTTCATAGTACACCTTCTCGCCCTTAGCGCGCAATTCGTCACCCTTTGTAGCGGCGTCTTGCTTGAGCTCATGCGCTTTTTTCTTGAGGTCGGTTCGTGTTTCTTTACCCGACTTTGGTGCTGTCAATAGACCAGCTACCACGCCAGCAGCAGCACCGAGGACTGCACCAAGGACAAATTTACCTTTCGACATTCTTATATTCTCCTTTATCGATTACGTTTGGTAATAAACAATTTTTTGATCGAAGACATAGCCGTCTTAGCCAGCCAAAATGGCGAAGTAAATCGGGTGATATTATCAGTCGTTGTCTCGAGGTTGGTTGCCACGCGCTCAGCTAATGCTGCCACTGCACTAATCCGCTTAGTAATACGAATCAATATAACCGTCAAGACAATCGCAAGCACCAGCAGCAGCGCCAGCAATACCGATAACATGATAACTAATATCTGAGCCCACTCCATGCGGTATCTCCTTTATGTTAGTAGCATATATACTATGCCTGAGTATCAGTATAGCGAGCCCGTAGGTATTTTGCAAACTCTGGGCCAAGCACGGGGTCTTTGAGGCCAAAATCCACGACGGTCTTGAGATACTCGAGCTTATCGCCAGTGTCATAATATGTACCATTGGTGATCTCCACACCAAAGAATGCGTGGTCATCATCAATCATCCGCTGCATAATAGGCTGGACGGTAAACTCGCCATGCCCATCAAAATGCTCCTTCGCATGCTCAAGATAGCTAAAGAATTCGCCAGGCAAAATATAGCTACTGACACTAGCGAGGTCAGATGGCGCATTAGCCTTGCCTGGCTTTTCAACGATGTTGCTCATCTTAATAACACTGTCCGATAGCTGCTGGCCAGCCACAACGCCGTAGCGATCAAACTCAGCATCATCGACGATCTTTTTGCACGATAGTACCGCACCATCGAGCTCTTGCGACGCAGCGATCATCTGCTGGAAGCGGCTTGGACTGGCAGCAATGAAGTCATCGGCAAAGGTATAAATGACGGGCTCGTCACGGTTGATGAGGTGTGCTGCGCAGGCTAGCGGCGTTGCGTTGCCGTATGGGCCTTTTTGGCGGATGTAGATAAAGTTTGCCATCTCCGAGAGCTGCTTGACGGTATCGATCAATGGCTGTTTCTTCGGCCCGCCAGCTCGGAGGTTAGCTAGCAGATCCTCATTTGGCACATCAAAGTGGTCTTCGATCGCACGCTTATTGGCACTCCCCACGATGATAATGTCGCGAATCCCCGCCTGGACGAGCTCTTCCACCACATACTGAATGATCGGCTTATCGATCAGTGGCATCATCTCCTTAGGCATCGCCTTGGTCTGAGGCAAGAACCGCGTACCAAAACCCGCGGCGGCGATGATTGCTTTTGTTGGTCGTTTCATTATGATTCTCCTTGTATATCCTTTAGTTGCTCACTTCAGCCTCTCGCGAATCAGTTTCTGCGCCAGAGCTGGGTTGGCTTTGCCGCGGGAGCGCTTCATGACTTGCCCGACGAGGTAACCAATTGCCTTATCCTTGCCAGCCTTGATATCGGCAATGGACGCTGCACTGGCTGGGTCATTCATCACCTCATCGACAATTGCGCCAATCGCCCCCTTGTCTGATACCTGGAGCAAGTTCTTTGCCTCAGCAATCGCCTCAGGCATCTTGCCAGTATATTGCTCGTCAAAAAGGTCAAGAAAGAGCTCCTTCGCACCAGTCGAGCTGACTTTGTTGTCCTCCACCAACTGTGAGAGCAGTAAGAGTCGCCGCGGCCCAACAAAACCCGATTCAACCTTACTCATATCCATCAACTCTTCTGGCGTGGAAGCAAACCAGTTAAAGATCCGCTTGACAAGCCGCTCATACACCGACTCATCAATGCCAAGGCTCTGCAAAATCGACGCAGCATTATGCTCTAGTGGGTAGATACTACTGAGCAAAATAGCCAGTAGCTGATGGCTGAGCACAGTATTAACCACCGAGTTATCCAGCGCAAGACTCTGCCACTGCGCACGGTATTCGCCTGGCATCGTCGGTACGTCCTGCTGGACACGGGCAATCTCTTCATCCGTCAAGACAATTGGTGGAATGTCTGGGTCGGGCATGTAGCGATAGTCCTGTGCATCTTCTTTGCTGCGCTGGCTCGTGGTGATGCCTTTATCGTCACTCCAGCCACGGGTTTCTTGCACGACACGCTCACCGCGCTCGAGCAAAGCTGCCTGACGTGCAAATTCATACTCCACTGCCTTTTCTACACTGCGGAAGCTGTTGAGATTCTTCACTTCAGCACGCGTACCAAGCTGATCTGAACCCTTTGGCGCGATTGAGATATTAACGTCAAAGCGCATATTGCCATGGTAGAGATCACCGTGTGTGACGCCAGCATAGGTCATGAGCTTGTGAAGCTCTGCCGCATAGGCACGGGCCTCGGCTGCTGAGTGAATATCGGGCTGTGAGACGATCTCAATCAGTGGTGTGCCCGCCCGGTTGAGGTCAACTAGCGAGTAGCCATCGTGGTGTGTTAGCTTGCCAGCATCTTCCTCCATGTGAGCATGGTCGATCCGGACGCGCGTGGTACTGCCATCATCGAGCGGCACATCCACATAGCCCGCCAAGATAATTGGCTGATACATCTGGCTCGTCTGGTAGCCTTTCGGTAGATCTGGATAAAAATAATGCTTACGATCGAAGCGCGAAACGCGAGCGATGGGTGCATTGAGTGCCTTGCCAGCCCGAATCGCAAGATCGACCGCGTGGCGATTCAGCACTGGTAGCATACCAGGCAGGCCGAAATCGATTGGATGGACTTTGCTATTAGGCTCGGCATCGCGGGCGTCATTGTCTGCTGGGCTGAAGAGTTTTGTGTCTGTTGCCAACTGTACGTGGCATTCGATACCAATCGTCACTTCATATTTTTGCAAAACATCGTGAGAAACTGCCATAATTATATCGCTCCCAAATCCTTTAACCCCTGTTTATACGCGGCTAATGCCCGCAAGGCAATCTCGCGCGAGAGCCGCACATTAGCCTCATGCGCCAGCTTGTTGCGCACCTTGTGAGCACCCCATACGTGGTTGCTATTGCTCCATTGTTCGCGGGCCGACTTCATGCGCTCGCCCATCGTATCGCCAGCAAAGCCACGTTCACGGAGAGCAAGATCGAGCAACTTATCTGCCTCGAAGATAGCTAGCTGATACGTGCCAATGTTGGATTTATCGAGGCTGTTCTCAATGGCAAGCCAGCGTGCTTGGTATTTCTCGACATTGAGCACCTTGCCACCCTGGCGCGTCAGGGCAACAACGACGACCAAGATCGCAGCAATGATGATAATACCCACCAAAAGGATCGTGACACTGCCAGACATCAGGCGCTCCTTTCTGTAGCTGCTTGGGTTGCCACAGCAAGCAGCGTTGCATCACTCTGCATGGGGCCGATCAACTGCGCACCGATTGGCAGGCCCGTCTGGCTCACTCCAGCCGGCACATTCAGTGCAGGTAAGCCTGCCAGACTGGCTGGCACTGTCATGATATCCGCGAGATACATCTTAAGCGGGTCGTCGCTGTTTTCGCCAAGACCAAAGGCAGGAGTTGGTGCTGTCGGCAAAAGAAGCATGTCGTATTGCTCAAACAGGGCGTTAAATTCGTTGATGAGTAGTGTCCGCGCTTTTTGCGCCTGGAGATAGTACGCGTCGAAATACCCACTACTCAGTACGTAGCTACCAATCATAATGCGTCGCTTATTCTCTGGCATAAAGCCTTCGTCGCGGCTCCGACCATAAAGCTCGGCCAGTGTCTTAACTCCCTCAGCGCGATGGCCATAGCGTACACCATCGTAGCGCGCCAGGTTGCTTGAGATCTCAGCCGGCACAACAATGTAGTAGATAGCAAGAGCGTGCTGGAGCATCGGCATACTCACTGTCTCAACAGTATGGCCGTGCGATCGCAGCGTATCGGCATACTGGCTGACCACCTGACGCACCTCCGCATCAACACCATCACCCATTGCTTCATTGATGATACCAATCTTCAATTGTTGCGACGTCTCGGTTGCAGGCGCGAAGAAGTCGGGCAGCGTCGTCATATCCTTCGGGTCTTGGCCAGCCATGACGCTCATCACCACAGCAACATCCTCAGCGCTACGTGCAAAGCAGCCCATCGTATCAGTGCTCGAGGCCATTGCCACGACACCATAGCGGCTCGCTGTACCATAGGTTGGCTTGATACCATACACACCGTTGAAGCTAGCGGGTTGGCGAATCGAGCCTCCCGTATCTGTTCCTAAGGCAAATGGCACTATGTCGAGCGCCGTCACCACAGCCGAGCCACCACTGCTGCCGCCAGCGACTTTCGTTTTGTCGACAGCGTTGTGTGTAGCACCAAAGTATGAGTTCTCTGTGCTCCCACCATGCGCAAAGGCATCGAGGTTGCTCTTGCCAATGCAGATAGCCCCAGCTGCTTCAAGCTTATCTACCACCGTTGCCTGAAGAGGCGTATCAAAGTTCTCAAGCATCTTGCTAGCTGCCGTACTCGGTGCACCATATGCAAGATAATTATCCTTAACGACGAACGGCACACCAGCCAGGACTCCAATGTCCTCGCCCCGAGCTAGTGCCTCATCAACTTCTCGTGCCCGCTGCAATGCCCGCTCCTCTGTCAGGCTCAGCAGGGCGTGGTATTCCTTGGCGTCACGCGCCCGCTGTAAAGCCGCTTGTACCTGGGCAGTAGCCGATGTCTGGCCTTGTTTGATCTGAGCAACTCTCTCTGTAATATTCATATCACAACACCTTCGGTACTTTTACACACTTATCTGCCTGCTCGGCGGCTAGCCCCAATAGCTGCTCGCGCGATACGTCGCTGGCATCTATTGTGTCGGGCCGCCACACATTAGTCAGGCCAGTTACTTGGTAGGTTGGCTCGACACCAGTCGTGTCGAGAGTGGATAGCTGCTCGATGTAGTGCAGGATATCCTCGAGGTTTTGGCGCAGCGCAGCGACGTCGGCTGAATCACCAAGACTAATCGAACTTAATTGTGCAAGGTGCTGCACATCTTCAGTGGTAATACTACTCATTATGGATATATTGTACCACATTCGGTGCGTGGAATCGCTATATATTAATGAGTAATGCGTCAGTGAGAAGTGTGGGCAGTACGGAGTGCAATAATCATGCTAAGCTACTTCCAACTTATCACTCTTAGCCCGATTGCAGCGCCAACAGAGTGCTCGCAAATTGTGCTCGGTCGTAATACCACCTTTCGACACTGGCACAATATGATCAACTTCGAGCAAGAGGTGTTTCTCATCCCGGCGCGAGACATGGCACTTCTGGCATTCGTAGTTGTCTCTGCGCAAGATAAACCGTCTGAGCTTTGGCGTCATAAGCTGACGCTGAAACCGCGCAGATTTGCGATACGTTATCTGTTGGCTGAGATATTCTGCCAATTTTTGGAGCTTTTTCTCTGTAAGAGTAATATCGAACGAGTAGTTATTGCGCTTGGCAGGCGAAGTGTACTTAAATGAATATACAAGGAAATAATTCTTTTCAAACTTAGGCAATGTATTCGACCCAAGCTGCTTCATTGTCATTTTCTTGAAAATATAGGCTCCAACGTACATTTTGGCATCAATGAAGTCCATAATTTCGTTGTATTCGCTCCGCAGTATTTCCTCAGTCTTTTTAATTGTGTCGTATTTCTGGAGGATTTGCTCGAGTATTTGCACTGTCTCTTCGTTTATTGTGCGCTGCGCAAAAAAATATTTGACGATATAGCGGTATGGGTCAAGCTGCGCATTTTTATACACCGTAAGTGTGCTATTTTTCACATGCGCATGCGAAAGCCTCGACTGCTGCTGACGAATAAAACGCTTGGTTTCGGGTAAAAAGGCATTGAAGTCGTTATATTCTTGTATTTGCTTGGCAAGCCTCTGCTTGACACTTTGAAACTCTGCCGTTTTGTAATAACCACGCGTCCTCCAAAACACGATGCAATAACAAACGACAAAGAATATCACTGGCAGGCAGAGCAATACAACGTTGCAGATAGCAAGTCCAATAAGAATCGACCACCGGATAAACTTCGGTCGACGATCAATCGTTGCCAAGAAATATATCACCTGTTCTGGCAGGGCGTGAGTATCACGTATAGGCATACTACATCACATTATACACTCTATGCCTGTGTCGATCGTAGGTTTACTCAGCTACTGCTCTACAACTTACTCTTCACTTCAGCGATCAAATCTCGCAGCTCGGCTGCCCGCTCAAACTCAAGATTGGCACTAGCGAGATTCATTTGGCCAGTCAGATCTTTGATAAGACTCTTGTATTCGTCCTTGGGGATTTTACGCAAGTCAAGCTTGGGCGCGTCATCCTCCTTTTGCGGGATGATGGAGCGCAGACCTTCGTCGATCGCTTTATTAATACCACGCGGTGTAATACCATGTTCGCGATTATATGCCTGCTGAATTTCGCGTCGGCGTTTGGTTTCGTCAATCGCTCGGCGCATACTATCGGTGATACTATCACCATACATAATTACCCTGCCCTCAACGTGGCGAGCTGCCCGGCCAATTGTCTGGATGAGGCTACGCTCGCTGCGAAGGAAGCCTTCTTTATCGGCATCCATAATCGCCACCAAGCTCACCTCTGGCAAGTCGATCCCCTCACGCAAGAGGTTGATCCCTACCAGGACATCATACAGGCCCATGCGCAGATCACGCAGAATGTCACCGCGCTCGAGCGTGTCTATCTCACTGTGGATATAAGCTGTCTTGATGCCGAGTTCGGTCAGGTAGGTAGAGAGATCCTCGGCCATGCGCTTGGTGAGCGTTGTCACGAGCACGCGCTGCTGCTGGCTGGTGCGCTCGCGAATCTCTGCAATGAGGTCATCCACTTGTCCTTCCGTTGGGCGAACAATGATTTCTGGGTCGAGCAAGCCAGTGGGGCGAATCACCTGCTGAGCAGGAGCGGCGCTCCGCTCTAACTCATAATCACCAGGGGTAGCAGAGACATAAATCACTTGGTTGATGTGCTTATCAAATTCATCAAAGCGCAGTGGACGATTGTCTAGCGCGCTTGGCAGGCGAAAGCCATGCTCCACCAGCACTTCTTTGCGAGCGCGGTCACCATTATACATCGCGCGCACTTGGGGGACGGTTACGTGACTCTCGTCGATCAACATCAAGAAATCATCGGGGAAGTAATCGAGCAAGGTAGCTGGCTGCTCACCCGCTTCGCGGTTGGTGAGGTAGCGACTATAGTTTTCGATCCCCTTCACGAAGCCAGTCTGCTCGAGCATTTCCAGGTCGTACTTCGTGCGCTGGCTCAAGCGCTGCGCCTCAAGCAGCTTGCCGTGCGCCTCAAACCACTGCTCACGATCCTCATACTCCTGTCGAATCCGGTCAATCGCCTGCTTAATTTTCTCCTTAGGCGTTGCATAGTGACTACTCGGAAAGATAGTAAACTCCGCTGGCTCATCGAGGATCTCGCCAGTAAGCGGGTTGATGTGTGTAATTCGATCCACCTCATCACCAAAAAATTCCACCCGATAGGCCGTCTCTTGCCCTGCCGGAAAGACATCGACCACATCGCCCTTGACGCGAAAGGCACCGCGTGCAAAATCGATATCATTGCGATGGTATTGGATATCCATCAGCTGGCGCAAAAATTTATCCTGAACTCGCCGCTCACCCTGACGCACTGTGACGGATAGCTCATAATAATCAGCTGGCGAACCCAGGCCATAGATACAGCTAACACTGGCGATAATAATCACATCGCGGCGCGTGAGTAATGCATCAGTCGCCGCATGGCGGAGGCGGTCAATCTCCTCATTGATGGCCGAATCCTTTTCGATATATGTATCACTGCTGGCAATATATGCTTCTGGCTGATAATAATCAAAATAACTGACGAAGTAATGTACTTCGTTTTCTGGAAAGAACTGCTTAAACTCACTAAAGAGCTGCGCCGCAAGCGTCTTGTTGTGTGCCAAAACCAGCGTCGGCACGCCACGCTGAGCGATAATATTTGCCATCGTAAAGGTCTTACCGCTACCCGTTGCACCAAGTAGTGTCTGCTCGCGCTGACCAGCATCCAGGCCACCAAGTAACTGAGCGATCGCCTGTGGCTGATCACCGGTCGGTTTGTAAGCAGAACGAAGCCGAAATGGTATGTGTGTCACGCTCTTTAGTGTAGCATAGCAGACTAACTAAATCACACTCTGGCGATTCATCTCAGCAAGGAGTTTGTTGTACGTTGCTTGCGGGTCTTTGGCGTGGTTGATCACCCCACCAACACTAATCACATCA
>CALHWA010000093.1 GCA_938036845.1 uncultured Candidatus Saccharibacteria bacterium
TGCGTGGCTTGCAGGTGGCAGACGGCCAAGCGAAGACGTTTCTCGTGGTGGCAGGTGCGCTGCTTATTCTGCTTGGCGCGGTGATGCTTGCCAACCCTCGGGTTAGTGTGGCGACGCTCAGCTTTGTCCTTGGTTGGGTGGTAATGCTCCGCAGCCTCATCGACCTTGTACTGAGCCGTATCTTCCCTGCTGGGAGCCGTACGCGAGCGCTCTGGCTCATGTCTGGCGTGATCGGTGTGGTCGTGAGCTTCGTCCTCTGGCTCTTCCCAGTGGGCAGCGCTCAGCTTTTTGTCCAAATCGTTGGTGGCTATGCACTGGTCAATGGCATCATTCTCCTTGCCAATGCTATCGAGCTGCGCCGCACCGTGCGCCGTCGTATGCATGGGCATCGCACAGCCAACAAGCCAATCGACCGGGGTGAGGTGATTGATCTGTAGTATATATTACAATGCTTACACCTCAAAACTTGCGTTGTTTTTCCGCCTCAACCATTCTCAGGATCGACGTCTTACAAATACCAATCTCTCAGCATTAGTACTGTAAGTCAGATTGCCATAGCGAAATTTTGTAAAGCGGCGAGAGAATGAAGCTAGTATAGAAAAAGGGGGTTAAGCTTTAGGTTGCAACATCTTAGTCCTACCCTACTCATCGTTATCTTAGCTGGCAGAGTATACGGCTCGCGGAGAGTAACATCTGGGTTTAGATCTTTATGATGCTAAAATTTTACCTCTGCAACTCCGGCTCACACACTGCCGGTTGGGTTGGCTCAACGGCGCGGATCACATGGCAGTAGCGCAACACACCATCGGTCGCTCGCGACTCATTCTCGCCAGATTGCGCCTGATAGGCATCACACCCGCCCTCTTTGGGTTCGCTCTCTGAACCCTTTATATGATAGACAAGCCCCCGGGTGGTGCGCGTTGTTGTCTCTATGCAGTAGGTTGCCGACGCGACGTACTTGAGTGTCGCTGTCACATTCTCACTCTTATTATAATCAGCTGGGAGCGATGTCGGATAACCATTATAAAATGTCCGGTAGGCTGTCATGGCCGCGGCAGCAGCCCGCAGATCGCTCACGAGCTCCGTCTGGGCTGCACGCTGGCGCCAGGCACCATACCCCACAATCGACGCCGACACCAAGATCGCTAGTATCGCCACCACTGTCAAAATCTCAACCAGCGTAAACCCTCGCTTATTCATGCCTTCATAATACCATAAGCATCATGGAGAGTACAGATGGTATTACTGTGTTTTGTCGATACATGATCGCCCATCCGCATTCACTGCCTGATCTAGATTACTCTACACCAAGTAGCTGATGATCTCATCTGCCACCGCAATAGCCGATGGATAGGTGCTCGTGTCAATCGGGCCACCAGGTGTTAGATCGTGGCTAGCCAGCACCGCTGGGAACTGCTGCATGCTGTCCATATCATCCTCGCCATCACGCATAAATTCTTCGAAGCTCTGAATCACCGCTGCATCGCGCCCAGCACGCCGCCTCGCCTCGGCCACACCCTTGAAGCGCTCGTAGCGCAGCTCATCTGGCGCTGTGAGCACCACTGTCCGGTAGCGATCACCCAGCCGCTCCTTAAGGCGGCAGGCACTGCGGTAGTCACGCAGGCCATCGAGCACCACGAGCTCCACACCAGGCCGCTCAAGCAGCTCCAGTGCCCGGTCGGCCAGTAAGCTCGGTGCAGACTCCGTCATAATCTGCAGCACGCGCAAATAATCGCTTCGTTTGCGCAGTGTAATATGATGGCTCGCGGCATATTCGCGCAAGACATCGCTCGGACGAAACAAAACAACCCCGGCACCCAGCCGCGGCATTAGCTCACGAATTGTTGATGATTTGCCGGCGAGTTCTCGCCCAGTAATATTCACAATTTGGATGGTTCGAGTAGATCTCATACCCTCTATTGTAGCATGGCATCTGCGGCAGAAATACCTCAAAAACAGCAAATTTATGGTATTTGTTCTATTTTTGGCTCATAACCTCTGTATATACTCTCCTCTATATCTGCAACTTTATTCGATGAAGTATGCGGACTGGCCACTACAATAAGTACTGTACCCTCGCACTAAAGGGATGAATGTTCTAGAAAAGCATTCATTTTATGCAGCCAAGCCAGCAGCAAGAAGCAGACGAAGTGAACCGTTTGCTATGAAAATATAGACACTCAGGTATGTGTAACAAGATATATTATTGCATAATTATGTATAATATTGTGTATTATATGTTATTACCCCTGTTTTTGAGCACATTATGCAATAATGTGCGCTATTTTGCCATTTTCCTCTTCCCTTTTTGTGACCTCTGTTGTATAGTGAATGGACTATGCATACACAACAGAGACCAGACAGGGGTCGAAAAGCCCCAAATTCTTCACCAACGCCCAAATATGGTGATGGC
>CALHWA010000094.1 GCA_938036845.1 uncultured Candidatus Saccharibacteria bacterium
GCGATATCTGCTATACTAATGACACGATATTGCGTTATACAACAAAGTTATTATGGATATTTCGCCTGTTCCGACATCTGTGCTGGGAGAGCACCCGCCACAACGCCCTGCCAAACGGCGGCATAGCACACTCATGCTATGGGTGATGCTTGCGGCGGCCATTACTGTGGTGCTCTCGGCCATTGCTGCGGCAGTAATCCTTCTCTCCTCGCCGCAGCGCATGCAAGCAGCGGCAGTGTCGGCCACGCCATCGCGCACCGATATGTTTCTGGCCAATGGCTATGGAGCAGGTCAGCGCGCAGTGCGATTTGCGGCGGGGCAGGGTGGCTTGAGCTTCTTGGGCGGCACAGCCGACCACTCGCGGCTTGCCATTGCAGGGCAGGGTGCGCAGGATACCGCACCAGTGCTCCGGATTTGGGATACTGGGCGCAAGCAGGCAGTCGCTACGTGGCCAGCCAGTACCTGCAGCAGCGTGACGCCGCGTGGAGTGGTATATTGCGCCAGCCAACAGCGGGGACGCTCGATCATTACGGCGGTAGAGCTTACTACCGCCAAGGTTCTCTATACTACCCCTGTAGCTACCCAGCCGAGCACGCTTACATATTACGGCACAGATAACCAACAGCAAGACATTATTGGCGAGAGCACCACCGCCACCTTCTACGCCGCCGCAGGGAGCCTGCGCACTATCACCAGCGGCGATTTTCAGAACCCCAACGCCATCTGCGCGATAGCGGGCGGTAGCAAACTCCTCTGCCGCCGCAATACTGAGAAAGACCACGGCGCTAAGCCATCCCAGAAGTCGCCCAGCAAGCGTGCTACCTCACGTACCACCACCGGTGTCGTCATTACAAATGAACGCCAAGCGACCACTGCAGACCAATCGACGACCACCATCACCGTGTACGACATCACGAGCGGCACGCGCGAAGTGCAGCGTACAGCTAGCTCCAGCAACGTCACCTTGGCAAGCGATGGCTGGCTAGAGGGCACTGCTGGCAGTAATACCATCCAATCAAGCGGGCAAGAGACCTTCGAGAGCTATGGCATTGATGGCAAATCACGCGGCCGCAGCACTGTCAATAGCGTGTACAAGCTCAGCCCAGCCGCCAGCTCCTCCACCAACCCCGTTGGCACTACTGCACCAACCTACCCCCGAGAAGCTCTCACTACAGATATGCCGCGCGTCGTTGTGGATGGGCAGGGTAGAGAGTTCCTGCGCATTGCCAGCCAAAACACGCAAGACTTCGCCCTCAGCCAGGCCACCTACAGCCGCACCAGCGGTGGCACACTCACCCTGGCCGACGGCGGCAATATTGTCTCCGCCAGCCTGGATGGCTCACTCGTCCTCACCAGTAATCTCCACTCCGCCGGCATTCAAGCCAGCGGCAGCAAAGGCCTCAAGATCGTCAAAGTCGCCGATGGTACAACCCTCCTCACCATCAAAGCCACCGACATGCGCAGCCTCACTATTCGTAGCAATCTCATCGCTAGCACCAGCAAGGACGGCGCACTTGTGGTGTATGTGCCAGGCAAGTAGCACTGCACCCTACGCCTCAACACACAACGCGCCCACGTCCTCTGCATAGCCGCAGCTTTATAGCAAAATAACCCGCCATTGTGAACGGGTTATTTACAAGAGTAGTAGAGCAGGATTCTACCGGCTTGCTGCGTGGTTAAGCACATAGGCACTGAGGCAGGCCAGGCCAATGCTAAGCATAACGATGGCGGTGTGCGGGTCGATGCTGTGCGAGATACTCAGCACCACTACGATAACGCTGAGCACCAGGCAGGCTGCGATGAGCAGGATGTCGAGCATCTGCTTGGGCGTTTTTTTGCGGGCGGTCGATACCGTTACTTTCGTCTTGGTGGTTGTTGATGGCGCGGCTGCTTTGGCCGCTGCTTTGGTTGATTTTTTTGCCATATGGCCTCCTTTGTTTTCTGGCACTATTGTAGCACATTGTAGAGAAAAATGGGCGAATAAATTACTGCTCGGATCGTAAGAAGCGACTGACAGCAAGCGCGGCTATCTCGTCTGACACTCCATTGCCATCACCCACGCAATCCGCTATAATACACAAAAAGCATAAGGGGGATAACCAATGGGGGTGCAACAAATCAGCCGGTTTTGGCACCGGCGCTTGTGCGAGGCAAGTATGCTCTATGCCGTCATCATCGTGGCGCTGTGGGCATGGCGGCACTTTGGCGGGGTGGATCAATACAACCTCGTACTTGGCATGCCACTCATTGCCGTTATATTGGCTGGTATAACAGGGGTTGTAGCAGCGGTGCTTCACATCTGGCCACCGCAGCAGCGGCTTGGGCAGGCGAGCCTCGTGGTGTATCTCTGCGCCGTTGCCACAACGGGCGCACTCATCGTTGGCACTGGCGGGCTGAGCTCACCCTTTATTGCAGCCTGGCTCTTAGTAGCGGTTTTTGCAATGTTTTTTGGCTGGGTAGGGCTAGCGCTCGTCTTGCTGCTGGTCAATGCCTACCTCAGTTGGGGAGTGCTGGCGGGGCATATTACAAGTACGATGATCCCCAGCGCTATGCTGACGGGCGAGCTACCCATCTTGGTGGGGTGCTTACTCTGGGGGCCGGATGATCGCGCCGCACAGGCCCGCACCACCTCATACCGCGAACTTGCCGCCACACTAAGCCGGGTAGCAGGCAAGTCGGACATCGTGCTCAATGCAATTGGCGATGGCGTGATGGCGCTCGATGCAGATGGGATGATAGAGCTCATCAATCCAGCAGCCCAACGTCTTGTGGGCTGGGGTGACGAAGATGCTCTGGGCCTCAGCTACCAATCTGTCCTCAAGCTTATCGATGCCAAGAACGACCCCATTACCAATGATACCGACCCGATCGCCGCCGTCCTGGCCGATAACCAGCCCCTCACCACCGACCGCCTACGCCTCGTGACGAGCTCTGGCAAGACGCCGATCATCTCACTCGTCATTTCGCCGGTCAGCAGCGAGCCAGGTAGTGGAGTCATCGTCGTCTTTCGTG
>CALHWA010000095.1 GCA_938036845.1 uncultured Candidatus Saccharibacteria bacterium
CAACAAAATCAATTGAACAAGACAGATTTATGAACGACGCTTTTGTCGGCTATGTAGAGGCAGGAACTGCCGTTTGGGGTAGACCTCGAATCAAGCGTGATGCTGAGCGTGAAATTGCATACTGGAAGGCAGAAAATGGCTGTGAGTTTCAAGTATCCAATCGGCGTTCAGCTATCGCAGTATATATCCATTCCCCACAGTATGCGAATGTATTGAACAGCATTTAACATGGTGGTTTCAGCATGTACCAATTCTCCTGGACACAGTTTGAGAATAGACTTGCTCGCGCACTCATGCGCGCTGGTGATCGCGTACACATTGTACTGATCCCCGAAGTGTCTACAGAATATATGACACAGTACCTTCATTACGCCGTTAGCGACACGGCTATTGTCTGTGAACTACGTCTGTCTCCACAGACGCGGAATGTATTGAGTGCGTACAAGTCCAGTGCTATCAGCACTATGGTCAATCAAGGGTGGCAGCAAAGTAATGAAAATGAAGTTTACTCGCGTCATCTCCTGCTGCCGACGTATAGTTCGGCGTATGCCTCACTCACAGCACAATCGATCCACATCCTGCGTGACTTCCTTCAGATCAGTGAACCAACTTCATTGACTTACTACGCATGGCGTGCTCCTGAAGAACTAGAAGATGGTCGTTACTACTCCGCAGAAGAAGTAGATGAGCTGGACGAGGGAGAAAATCCACTCGAGGTTGATTTGGGGATTGAGATGGCGTCGAGGCGACCCGGGCTATAGCACGTATCTTATGATCTATCTTGTGCTTGGACTGTTGTGTTGACTAGTTGATCGGCAAACAGTGAAACTCTATTAGCTCTCGCCCTTAATCTTCTCCACCAGCTTGGCCAGTGGCTTGGTGGATTCTTCGCGAGCACGGGCGTTGTGCTCGAGGTAGTCGTCTAGCAGAACTTTGCAGCAGCCAGCGATGGGGATGGAGATGAGACCACCGATGATGCCAAAGATATAGAGGCCAATGGTGATGGCAACAAGAACAACTAGTGGCGTGAGATCAATTTTGCGCGACTGAATGGTGGGCGAGATGAAGTTATTTTCGATCTGCTGGTAGATGATGAAAAATGCTGCAAAGATGAGGCCACCTGGCAAGGCATTAAAGGCAAGCAAGAGGGAGATCATTACCCCAGCGATCGTGGCACCAAACATAGGGATGAGCGCTAGGACGAAGGTGACGGCAATGGTAACGAGCGCAAGGTTGCTCGGAATAGCCGAGAA
>CALHWA010000096.1 GCA_938036845.1 uncultured Candidatus Saccharibacteria bacterium
CTACGGATTACACGACGTGCCCAGTGGCCCGGCTTCGTCGTTAGTGACGTAGAAGTTTTTGCAGAGGCTGCCAGTGATGTCGACGCCTTGCTCTGGGAAGGTGAAGCTACCATTGGTATTGAAGCCGACATTGACGCGGCTTTTGATGCGGCGAAAGATGGTGTCTGCCCGGCCGGTGGAGTCGATTTCGGGCTGGACGGTATCGAACTTCGTCACACTGCTTGCCCGTTTGAGCGAGATCTTGACGGCCGAGGCTTTGTACAGGCTAGTCACACGCAAGAACGCCACACGCGAGCCCGCTGGCACAGACTCGCCACCAGCCATTTGGAGAACGACCTGACAGGCATAGCCACCACCGGTGTAGCGCGCGTTGGAGCACGGCACGGCATTGACGGTCGTCTGAGCACCACTATCGCTATTGGCGCGCAGGCCAGGGCGTTGGATGGTGAGCGGGTTGGCATTGTCGGTGATGATGCTGGGGCGCAAGAAGTTGGTCGACACCTGGGCGCTGTCGAGCTCGCTCAGGCTCACACTTGTCTTGGTGGGCAAGACAGCCTGAGCCCGGATAAGAGCTGGCGCGTTGGGGCTCCACTGGTCTTTGCGCGGCAATGAGCGGAGGTCGCCAGAGGTTGGCGTCTCGATGGAGGCAACTTCGTTGTCGCTGTTTTTCTTGCGCATCCACTCGATCTGCACACTATCAAAGGCATCTGCGCCAACCAGCGGAATGACAGTGGACTCCCCTTCTGCTAGGTCAAGCTTGACGTCCTCAGTCTTGGCCTCGATCTTGACACAGGTGTAGGCTTGGTTGAGCGTGCTGCTGCCACTACTCGTCTTGATAGTCGTCTCACCACTGACGGACGACACCACACCAGCTGCTGCCACGGTATTGCAACGCTGCTGCTCAATGGCGCGGCGAGCCCGCTCATTACCCTTGAGCGCCGCACGAATGACACGCTTGCCATCCTCCACTCCAGCAACCGCCGAGTCGTAGGCACTCTGCGAAAGGTCGTTGTTGCTGGCACGCTGCTGCTCCTGCACCATCAGGCGGATGAAGCTCACCGTCACCACTGTGATCAGCACGGTCGAAAACATCACCACAAAGAGCGACACCATGCCGGCCTGTTGCTGCTTGTTGGTCTGCTGTTGTATCCACCTCATCATTCTACCCCTGTATCAATGTCTCAAAAATATTAATGGCACAGAAGTTGTAATTAGCACTGTCATTCGTAGGCGGCTTGCAGGTCTGGTTGGCGGTGTTAATCGTATCTTGCTGGTTGGTGCCAATGACGAAGCGGAGGCGGTAAATAGTGTGTGTGCCTTCGGTTGAGTCGATAATGGGGTTGATCTGCAAATCGCGCAGCGCCAAATCCCCCTCGCGTGAGCCCAGCAGCTCCGTTGCTTTGCTAAGAAATACATCGGTCGAGTACGTGCCACGAGCCGTTGGGTTGCAATACTGTGCACCAGCATCAGCCACACGGGCGAGGACAATCATATCGCCGCGCACATCACCCTGGCGTGTGTCGTTTTGGTAGCGGATGGCACTACCTTGCTGTAGCTTGGCGGCTGGGCTCCACACATACGACATCGTACCAAAGCATAGACGCCCCAACCCACCGCCTTTGTCTGGCGACACATAGCGGATCCCATCCGCTGAGGCCAAGGCATCGCGTCGGAAGGAATCGGCTACATCGCGCCCTGCGAGGTTGATTGATTTGAGCGTCACCCCCTTTGTATACAGACCAATGATCTGCATTGTGGAGGTCGTAATGGCAATAAGCAGCACTGAGAGGAAGCTCATCGCCAGCAGCAGCTCGATGAGGGTAAAGCCTGACTCTTTGCGCTGTACAGTCTGCCGTTGCTCCTCTCCTTGTGTTTTACCTTTGTTAGCGCGCCACATCATACAACCTCGTTACTGTGCCAATCGTCATTGGCTTATCGCTCGCTACAGTCGGCCAGCAGGCAGATACATACACATCATAGGCGAGGTTGGCGTTGGCACCCTCCGCCTTGACAATCTGGACGAAGAGCCCCTGCGCCCGTGGATCATTGCCAAAGTCTACCTTACTGTAGGTTGTGGGTTCAGGTTGGTAGCTCGCATTGGTCGGCTCAAAGAGACGGATGACCTGCTTACCCGAGGCAGCATCGGCCCGTGGCGCAACAAAGAATGCGCCGCGCCCCCGCAATGTATCCGGCGAAAGGCGGCAGTTGCTCTCAGCGAGCTCGCTGAGCGTGATGGGCGTGGTCGTACCTACCTTGCCTTTGATGGTCTCCCACAGCTGCTGGTTGACTGCCTGCTGAGCAGTCCGAATCAGTAACACCTGCGAGTCGATCTGCTGCCGCACCTGCGTTACCTCCAGCGAGCGCTGCGCCAGCGCCATACCTTGGTTCATAATCATAAACGCCCCCACAATTACCATACTAAAGAGCACGAAGGCAAACATCACCTCAATGATCGTATCACCCCGCTCGTGGCGACGCTCTAGCATTGTCCTATCCCTCCACCGATCAGCTTCACACTGCTGGCCGAGCTGCCACCCCGGGCAATCACTGCCCCACTAATGCCAGTAAAGACCAATCCATCGGGATCGATACAGAGGTTGGTGTCGCCCTTTTGGGCGTCATTATCAGGCGAGAGAACGGTCATAGGGTTGTCTGTGTTGCCAATGTAGGTCTTGATGGCACCACTGGAGGGCGAGCGCACGATCAAATACGAGTGGCGTGCACCCTGCCGCAGCGCCGTCTCCCACGCTAGTTCGTAGGTAGTTGTCTGGCTGGCGGTGTCCGACAAAACAAGCCCAGAGCGAGTCAGCGCCTCATAATCCGTTG
>CALHWA010000097.1 GCA_938036845.1 uncultured Candidatus Saccharibacteria bacterium
CACGAGCTGATAGAGAAGGCTGGGTACTTGGGTAAGTTTATGCACTGGAGTGGTCCGACCTTTACCGACAGTGGTGGCTTCCAGGTGCTGAGCCTGGGCTCGGGCTTTAAGAAAGTATTGGCGATGAGTACTGATGTTGATGAAGAGATTGCGATTGCTAAGAAGTCGAGCCGGCACGCCTGGGTGGATGATAATGGTGTGATGTTTAAGTCGCACCTCGATGGCTCATTACATAAGTTTACGCCAGAGCTGTCGATGCAAATCCAGGCAGGGATTGGGGCGGATATTACTTTTGCTTTTGATGAGCTGACGTCGCTGATTGACCCGTATGAATACCAAGTGGAGGCACTGGCGCGTACCCATGCGTGGGCGGAGCGCAGCCTAGCAGAGGTTAAGCGTCTTCGGGCTGCTCGGCCAGATAAGCCGTATCAAGCGCTCTTTGGTGTCTTGCAAGGGGCGAATTATGAGGACCTGCGTAAGCAAACCGCAGCACGCCTTGGCGCAATGGATTTTGATGGCTATGGTATTGGTGGGGCGCTGGAGAAAGAGACAATGGCTCAGACTATCCAGTGGGTGAACGAGATCTTGCCCGAGAGTCGCCCGCGGCATTTGCTTGGTATCTCGGAGCCAGATGATATCTTTGCGGCGATCGAGCAGGGTATTGATACCTTCGATTGCGTAAGCCCAACCCGCGTAGCACGCAATGGTGCGGCTTACACACCGCA
Source organism: uncultured Candidatus Saccharibacteria bacterium (assembly GCA_938036845.1). Lineage (GTDB taxonomy): Bacteria > Patescibacteriota > Saccharimonadia > Saccharimonadales > Saccharimonadaceae > Saccharimonas. The sequence continues at coordinate 726 of CALHWA010000097.1, forward strand.
TGGGCGGGTGAATATGCGTGGGACGAAATATCGCGAGCTGTTTGCGCCTATTATGGCGGAGTGTGACTGCTACACCTGCCAGCACTATACTGCGGCCTACATCTGTCACCTGCTTCGTGCCAAGGAGAGCCTGGCGGGGACACTGCTGTCGATCCACAACGAGCGCTTTATCATCAAGCTTGTCGACGACATTCGCCACAGCCTCGAAGATGGCACATTCTACGCCTTTCGAGATCATTTCTTGGCACAGTATTATCGTCGGTAGCGACTGATGAGAGCTCCGTAGGTTAATAGTATGCATTCACATGACAACTAGGGAAGAGGGTTCGCATAGCAAACTTTCTCTCACCACCGTTTCTTTAAAATGCTAAAAGGGTCTTAGTATTTTCCTAAAACACTAGGCTCTTCAATGATCATGCTGCAATAATCACCACGGGCAATTTTCTGTTCTACCAGGATGAAAGTACTGCGTTCTTCATATTCTGAGAGAGATGCGAATCTATTGCAGTAAAAAACTTGCCTACTAGACACGCAAACGAAATGGCGTGAAGTTAGTGGTGGTGTCGTAGGTATCGACGGATTCGCGCCGCTTGAGCACGGCGATGACGCGATAGGTAAGTGGCAAGCAGACGACCTCAACGGCAAGCTTGAAACCAAGCCCAACGGCGATATAGTTGAGCAGTGCCCCCCCCGTGAGCTGCCCGCCAAAAGCAACAACGCAGAATATAGCGGTGTCAAATAAGCTCCCCACTACTGTCGATCCAAGTAGGCGCAGCCATAGCTGCCGACCCTTCATAGCAACCTTGAGCTTAGCAACGATGTACGAGTTGAGGAAGCTCCCCGTTAGGAAGGCAAGCAAGCTTGCCACGACGATCTGCGGGAAGAAGCCGAGCACTGCCTCGTAAGCAGCCTGGTCGTGGTACTCTGCCGCCGCGGGCAGATAGCGTACTAGTGTAAAGCAGCCAATCGCTAGCAGCATTACCCCAAAGGCTGTCCAAATAGCGCGGCGTGCCCGGCGATAGCCATAGACCTCTGTCATGACATCATCAAAGATATATACGAGCGGGAAGAGTACTGCTCCGCCATCAAGGATAAGTGGGCCGAGTGCTACCAGCTTGGTGGCGGCAATGTTGGAGATGAGTAGCGCCGCAACATATACTGCGAGAATGACGCTAAAGTATCGATAATTTTCATTCGTGTGTTTCATGCTTCGTTTATCATACCACACCTGCCAAGAAACCTGCTATAATAAACCCATGCCCCGATAGCTCAGCTGGATAGAGCAGAGGACTTCTAAGCCTAAGGCCGTAGGTTCGAATCCTACTCGGGGCGCCATTTTTATCGTTATACCCCATCTCGATGGGGTTGTTTTTATTACATACAAAATGCATTTACATGCTACGCGAGGCTATGCTATAGTACAGCGAGATTTATGCAAGATGTGACCAACCACGACCTCCTCAAGCGCAACATTATCAAATATTCGTGGTTTCGGATTTTTACCAAGCGTGTCTACTTGCCGCTTATCACGGTGCAGCTGGTGAATGTTGGTAAAGTGAGTTTGGATGAGCTAGCACTGATGGTTGTTATCTCGTCTATCGTCCAGGCGGCGCTGCAGATGCCGGCGGGTTATGTGGCCGATAAGTTTGGCAACCGACGAGCGATTATCCTTGGTGCGAGCATTGCTGTGGCGTCGCCACTGTTGTATGCCTTATGGCCGAGCTTCTGGGGCGGGCTAATTGCCTCGGTTTTGTTCTTTGGTGGCTATGCGTTTCAGTCTGGTGCGGTCGAGGCATTTATGCACGATTCCTTGACGGCGCTAGGGCGAGCACGCGACTATACCAAGGTGATGGGCCGCGCCCAGACGTATGGATTGATTGGTAATACTGTGCTCATTATTGTAGTGCCACTCACATACCGTATTCATCATACACTCCCGTTTTTGATTGGCTTTTTGTCGCTTGCTGCGACGGTGTGGTTGGCGCTGAGCTTTGCTTATCCACCGCGCCGAGGAGTTGCCCAGGCTCAGCGGCCACGGCAGGCTGCTCGCGCAATCATTACTGCGAAAAATCTTGCTCTCTTTACCTTTGCTGGTTTCTTGGCTGGTGTGTCCAATAAGGGACTAGAATATCGCGAGCTCCTCTTCCAGCACGTTGGTATTGCTGTAGAGTGGTTTGGGGTAATTGCGGCGGTCGGGAGCCTGGGTGGAGCGTTACTAGGCTGGTATGTGCATTGGTTTGACCGCCTGCGGCCACTGGCATTTTATTGGGTCGATGCGTTGATTATGGCGCTGTGTATTGTCTTGATGGGCGTAACGCCAAGCCCGATTATCGCGGTCATTGCTGTTGTGCTATTTACTGCATATACGCGGGTGCGACCGATTGTTCTGCAGTCGAAGATCCTCAGCGAGCTGCAGCATACATACAAAGCGACGCTCCTCTCCGCGCTGAATATGTTTACGCTGCTTGGTGACGTCGTGGCGATTAGCTTGCTCACCCGGATGGTTAATCAGCATGGCTATAGTGCGGGGCATGTGTGGTTTGGTGGGGCGGTTGGGGCGATTGCGCTTGGTCTGTGGCTGGTGATGTGCGTTGAGGCACTGTGGCGTCGCAAGAAAGCGCGCTAAATTAGTTAACTTCAGTATTTACCTACCTTATCCATTTGTCATTTTTTAATCATCTGCTCTACCCAATGAAATATAGTGATGACCCCTATTATAGATAGGAAGACTCACTATAGAAGCGGTGATAAGCCTGAGGAGAAGCAAGCAACCTGGTGAGA
>CALHWA010000098.1 GCA_938036845.1 uncultured Candidatus Saccharibacteria bacterium
GCCAACGGGCTGGCCGAGCGCTTGGATATCGGGGATAATATCGCGCAGTTTGGTGGGTTGTAATACTGGAATACCATGCGCCAGAGCAAGCCGCTTGACTGCTGGCTGGCAGAGCTGCTTGCCGCGCCCCCGCCGGCTATCTGGCTTGGTGATGACCAGCCGAACAGGGAAGCTATGCTCTAGCAGCTGCGCGAGGCTAATGGCGCTAAAGTCTTCAGTCCCAAAGAATACGATTGGTCTTGATATGCTCGTCATAATCAACTGGTTGGAGCTCGCCCTTCTCATCGAGCTGATAAAATGCGCTGGTATCATCGCGAATGCGGTCAATAAATACAATGCCATTACAGTGGTCAATCTCGTGCTGTAGCACTCGCGCTAAGAAGCCGTCGGCCTTGAGGCGGATGGTATTGCCATTGATATCGAGCGCCTTGACCCGGACGCGGCTGTAGCGTGGCACTTTGCCATAGATTCGGCCTGACACGCTGAGGCAGCCCTCATAGTCACTGATTAGCTCGCCCTCATATTTGACAATCTCTGGGTTAATGAGGGGGATGAAGGTGCGGTTGTCTTTGTCGTCGAAGTCTTCGCGCACAATAACGACCCGCTCCAGCCGATCGATCTGCACTGCCGCCAGTGCTGCGCTAATCTCGTGCGGGCGGGAATTCTCCCAGTCGATGCTGGCGCTGGTCATATCGGCCACCAGCTGGCGTGTCTCGTCGGTAATAACATGTACCCGCTGCGACTTCTGGCGCAAGTGCGAGTTGGGTAGGGTGATAATAGCGTCTTTTTTCATTAGCTTTATTATAGCAGATGGTGGATGGGGTGAGCGAGTGGATGATTGCTCGGTAGATCGGTCATGTCATCAGACAAGAAAATATCTGGAGGCCAGCGACCAACTAAGCGGTAGAACTCTGTGTATTATCTGGCCGGAACATTTTCGCTATGATGATATGACTGAGATACTGTAAATAACATCTGATTGAAGAATCAGCTACTTTTTACAAGCCCATCTCACCCTCCACCAGAATGCAATGGAGAGAGGTGTTGTCGCCTGCAATAGGGGCTCTCGCACGCCCCTTACAACAGCGACTGCGGGTCGATATCTACCTGCCAATGCTTGGCAGGCACGTCGGCAGCAAGAGCGAGGAGGTCGCGGCGTTGGGTGGCTTTGATGATAAGCTGCCAGCGGTAGGTATCGCGCAGCCGCTCGTGGAAGGCGGGTGTGGGGCCAAGAATGCTGACCGCGGGGTGGTGCTGGCGAATCTGCTGAGCGAGTGCTTGGCTATTGCGGATGGCGGCTGCCTCCGTCTTGTATACGCAAGTGAGTTTAAGCAGGTGGACGAAGGGCGGGAACTGCCCACGGCGGCGCTCGGCCAAGGCTTGGTGATAAAACGCGGTATAATCTTGAGCCAGGCCAGATTGAATCACTGGGTGCTGCGGCTGATATGCTTGCACGACCACTGTAGTGGCGTGAGCAGAGCGCCCCACTCGTCCCACCACTTGAGCAAGCAGCTCGAAGATGCGTTCGTTGGTGGTGTAATCGGGCAAGGCCAGGCCAGCGTCAGCCTGCACGACTCCAACGGTGCGCAGCTGCGGCAAGTCGAGCCCCTTGGCTACCACCTGCGTGCCAATGATAATATTGGCTGTGCCATCATAGAGGGCTTGATATTGCTGCTCGAGGCTGCTTGCGGGGCTGCTGTCGCCATCGAAGCGAACAATATGCGCCTGGGGCCAGCGCGCTGCTACCTCTGCCTCGATGAGTTTTGTTCCAATCCCGCGGTGGACAATATCTGTGCTATGGCAGGTGGGGCACATCGTTGGCACTGTGGTGTGGTAGCCACAGATATGACACTGCAGCTGGTGACGGTCGGCGTGGAGGGTGAGGGGAACAAAGCAGCGTGGGCACTCGGCTGCCCAGCCGCAGTTGGTGCAGAGCGATACATTGGCGCTGCCACGGCGGTTATGAAAAAGCAGGATCTGCTGACCCGCTGCAAGTGTGGTATCAATGGCGGCGATGAGCTGATTTGACAAAAAGCGATGCTGGGTGAGGTTGCTCCGCTGGGTGAGGTCGACCAGCTGAATGGTGGGGGCGATAGCCTCAGGCCGAGCTTTGCTTGGTAGGGTAGCGATCGGCCGCTTGGCTTTTTGCGCTAGATAATACTCGCTGACCAGCGGTGTGGCTGACCCCTGCACCACGGTCGCACCATGGTGCTGAGCTAGGACACTTGCGGCTCGCAACGCCGAGTAGCGGGGGGATTTGTCTTGCTTGTAGCTAGCCTCGTGTGCTTCGTCGATGATGATATACCCCAGATGCTGCAGTGGCAAGAAGAGGGCAGAACGTGGGCCAATTGCCACCCGAGGCTGTGTACTTGTCAGAGCGGTTAGCCAGGCACGGTGGCGCTCGGCCTCTGTCTGGCGCGAATGGGTGAGGATGATATCAGCAAAGTGTTGCCGAAATTCCGCCACCAGCTGGGGCGTGAGGGCGATCTCTGGCACGAGGACAATCACCGACCGGCCTGCAGCCAAAGCGTGGCGTGCAAGCTCAATATACACTGCAGTCTTGCCGCTACCTGTCACACCGTGAAGCAGTACTGTGCCAGGGCTGGCTTGGCGAATGGTGCGAACGGCCTCTTCTTGCTGTAGATTGAGTGAGAAGGTGGGCGTGCGGCGCTGTGGCGGTGGGCTAGCAGGGCGGCGCGGCGCGCGGCGCTGCTTGGCAATGCCAGCTGGTAGCACTGTCTGTAGTACGGTGGCGAGGTGCGTGGCATAATAATCGCTCAGCCATTGGCTCGTCGCTAACAGGGGAGCAGGCAGCGGTGGCAGTGGCACGATGGCGTCAAGCGGCTTAGTAGTATATGTCGGCTTTTTGGCGCGCGTCATGATGATGCCTACCACCTGCTGTGCACCAACGCTCACGTGCACCACCTGGCCCAGCGGTAATGCTTCTGGCCAGTGATAGGTGAAGCTCTTGCTGGTAGCGCGGATAATCTTGAGTGGCGCAACTTCGTAATAGTGCATAGGATTTATTATACCCGACAGCACGCGAGAGTGCAGAGGGGCTCGTCTCTCCGTCGCTACTTCATCTGGGTGACGTGCAAAACGTGCACATCAATCTTGCTCGCTTCGCCCAAAGCTGGTATGATAAAAAGCAGACACGTGTGTCGTGTGGATGGTTGATGAGTCGCAGTTGCGAGAGACGAAACGCACAATCAATTGGTGGGTGGTCTTGCCAAATTACCATCAAAAAGTGTAGAATAAAAAGCAACAGTTGAGTAGAGGTAACGGAAGCGAGAATTCGCTAAGGGAAGCATGTTAGAAACGTTTATTACATCACGGGTGCGGCGCAAAATCATTGTGGTCTATGCTAAGTATCCGGAGTTCCACACCCATGTCCGCGGCTTGGCGAAGTTGATCAAAGAAGACCCGGGCAATATCCAGCGCGAGCTTAAGAATCTCGAGAAAGCTGGTTTTTTGATGGCCGAAAAACAGGGTAATACCAAGATGTATTACACGAACAAACAATATATCTTCTTCAAAGAATTGCAGAGCATGGTGATCAAATCCTCGCAGCAGCAAAAGGGTCAACAAGCGGCGGATACTGTGCAGCTCTGATGAGTTTGTTTGCACAGATATTAGCGGCGCGGGGCTTGCATGGAGCAGCTGCTGAGGAGTTTTTACACCCCGATTATGACGCGAAGCCCGATCCATTCTTGCTCTCCCAGATGCAGACGGCGGTGGATCGCTTAGTGCAGGCGCACCAACGGCGCGAAACAATCGTGATTTATGGCGATTATGATATCGACGGCCTCAGTGCGACGGCACTGTTGCTTGATGCCTTTGCGAGCTTTGGCTTTGCTGCGGTGGAGGCCTTTATTCCTAATCGCTTCGTAGAGGGTTATGGCATGACTAAAGGTGCAGTAGATAAGGTGGCGGCGATGGGGGCGCAGCTCATCGTCACGGTGGACTGCGGCAGTCTCTGTCATGAGGAAATTGCCTATGCGAAGGAGCGCTACGGCATCGACACAGTAGTGACCGACCACCACAACATTGCACCGACTCGCCCACCCGCCATCGCCACGGTTAATCCGAAATATGACGACCACCACTATCCCTTCCGTGACCTCTGTGGGGCAGGCGTGGCTTTCAAGCTTGTCCAGGCGCTGCAGACGGTGCTGCCGGGCTTGCCAGCTGGCTACGAGAAGTGGCTGCTAGACTTGGTAGCGCTGGGTACGGTATGCGACATAGTATCGCTACAGAATGAGAACCGCGCCAATGTGTACTGGGGGATCGAAGTGCTGAAGAAGCAGCGCCGCCCTGGCCTCAAGGCACTGCTGGCGGTGGCTGGTGTGCAGCCAGCCCAGATTACCGCTCGGACGCTCGGCTTTGGCCTTGGCCCGCGTATGAATGCGGCAGGACGATTGGCATCGGCTGAGTATGCCCTCGATATGCTGCGAGCGCGCGATGGTTTGGCGGCGCTTGAGGCGGCTCAGCGGCTCGATAGCTTCAATACCGAGCGCAAAGCCATCCAACAGGCCATCTACGACGAAGCTTGTCAGCAGGCCGAGCGCTATGCCACCGACCCCGTCCTCGTCGTGAGCCAGCAGGGGTGGAACCATGGCGTGATTGGGATTGTGGCATCCAAGCTGGTAGAGGCGTATCATAAGCCAGTCTTTATCATTGGCGAGCGGGGCGAGACAGCAACGGGCAGTGCGCGTAGCTTTGGCGATTTTTCGGCTGAGCGGGCAGTGCGCGCTGCCGATGATGTCATTCTGCGTGGCGGTGGCCATGCGGCAGCGGCTGGTGTAACACTCGAGACGCGGCAGATCGTCGCCTTTCGCCAGCGAGTGAACGACTACTACCGCTCGCTCCATCTCTCCGACCAAACGCACTACCTCTTGCCTCAAGCTGATGTGGTGATTGATGATTTATCAGAGGTAACAGAACAGCTAGTGGCCGATATTGCCCGCCTTGAGCCCTTTGGCAATGGCAACCCAGAGCCTGTTTTGCAGCTGCGCCGCGGCACCGTCTCGCAGCTGCGCCACATGGGCAGCGACGGGCAGCACATCAAGCTTACCGTGCAGGATGGGCAAGGCACAGCGCTGCAACTATTGGCCTTCAACGCGCCACCGAACTTCGTACGCCAGCCGGGTGATGTTATTTCGGCTTGGTTTCAACCAACTATCAACGACTGGCGTGGCATGCGCAGTGTAGAAGGGCGGCTGCTCCATGTAGAGCTGATGGATGAGTAGCGTCGCATAGCTGGTAGTGCTTGATACCACGGATTTATAAAGCCAAAGATTTTAATTGTTCTAAAGTACACTCTCGTTTGAGGGTGTTTTTCTTGGGAGTTGGCGGTGAGGTTTTGAAGGCAGGGTAGCGTAGTTTGCAATAAAACCTCTCCCATTGCATAAATATATTGACAAATCGAGAGAGAGAGAGCAATATGGGTTCTTATCAATTATAACAATAGGAACCACTACTCATGCACGAGCGCACCGCAATATCGACACACGATGCCAAACCAGCTATACTACCACCAGAGCTAATTCAGGAGACCGACGCAGTGCCACCCCTCTACCTCGATACCAGCGTGCTCGACTTTCGCGCCATTACCGATACCTACACCAAAATTGCCGACCCAGCCAAGGCGGTGCGGCCGGAGTTTGCTACCGAGCGGCAGGCCCTGACCACCAGCTTCGCACGGGTGGATGGTCAGCAGTATGTAGAGACAGAGAACATTGCCGAGGTGGGTGATGCTATTATCACTGGGCCAGAGGGCGAGCGCTATAGCATTGCGGCAGCGGATTTTGCCGCCCTGTATGAGCCGCTACGTGGTGAGGATGGTGCGGTGGTGCCTGGCGCGTATCTGCCGAAGAATCAGATCAAGGCCATGCCCAACCCAACTGGCCGCGAGATCGTCATCGATGCACCGTGGGGCGGCCAGCAGCACGGCGAAGCAGATTGCTGGCTGGTGGAGAGCCAGGTCAATGGCAGTCGCTACATCATCGAGGCAGCTGCCTTTACTCAGACATATCGGCTGAGTGAGCGGTAGAGAAGGTGTGCTCATTTATCGCTAAGTGAGCCGATTATTAACAGGGGTCAATAGCGACTGGCTCCTTTGCCTTGTGTAGCGTTTTTAGTAGTAACCGCTTGGTGGAGTTTGGCGCCGTGGGTCGTAAAGGTCGATATCTGAATGGTAGCGACGCTCAAGATCTTCCATACTCTCCCACGTGTGAGGTGCCTCAAGCATAAGGGTAATATCCCATGTGATTATCGAGAGCGTCACCCGCGCACCGTTATTGAGATACCACTCGATGTGTGTCCACTCTTTGTCGCGCTGTATCTCTGTTCCTTCGCCATACCGCGCGTCGAGGGCTGTCTCGTATGCGTCGAAGGTGTTTGCTGGCAGCATATAATACTCACCACTAAAGTGCAGATCATCTCTATCGTCTTCATTGCCGCCTTCGAGTGAAGCAAGGGATAACCCGATAGATTGCGGATGATCACCACCTGGTACGCAGGTAATATTAGGGTATGTTGCCACTTGCGCGTCTAATTCTCTGTAAGATTGTGGCCACTTACTGGTCAAGTCAGCCACAGCTTGTAGCATCGTCTCAACGGATGCGGCGTGATATGCATAGGGGTGTGGTAGAGTTGGTGTGTCGTCTGACATGATGTTTCCTTGCTTTAGATTCTTATCAGCTAGTGTAGCAAATGCTTCAATTTGCGCCAACCCGATCATCTGTGCTATAGTAGGGGGCAAACAAACCATACCAACAGAACATCCACCACATAACCACGGGAGGTCCCATGGAAAGATTTGTTCGTCCGACAAGCACACTAGAATCACGAGAATTAGAAGGAGCACTGCAGCCACTCGCTGCTGCATTGTTGGAGAGTGCCCAGTGGCAGCAGCTGAATGGTATAGAGGATGAGACCCCTGAAGTAGCTAAGCAGCTAGCAACCGAGCAGGCCAAACGGGCAGAGCAGTTGGTGCCATTCTTGCAAGAGTATGGTTGTGATGCGGATAATAAACCACAGCCAGCCAGCGAGCAACTGGCCGACCGAGAGAGTGCGCTCTACCGCGACGCGCTTGCGGCGAGCTATATCCAAGAGCTTGAGGCTCAAGGGATAGAGCTGAGTGATGTCGAATTAGTCGCAAACGATGTACCTCTGTCGGATGAACTCCCCGAGAATGAGCAGCGGCGCTTACTGCTGCCTATTGAGTACGCCTTGCAGGCAGCGGAGCACGAGAATAGAGAGAATGGTACGCTTGCACCAGTGGTAGGGATTGGTCGAGCAGCCGTCAGACGGGGCAGTCGCCGTGAAGTCGGTGTAACGAGCTCGTCAGACAAGAGTGCATGGCCAGAGGCTGTGGCAGCATAAACCCTATAGAAGCAAAGAATAAAACCAGCTACAAAGGCTGGTTTTTTCACTATTTGTATTGCGCTTCATTGTACTAAAATACTTAAATACTTGAGAAAGTTAGTGGATGAGAGAGGGGATAGACAGGAAGAACCTGAACCAATAGACACATTGCGCTGCACCGGTAGTGCTGTTATCAGCCAGAATACACCCATACTTCGCACCCTCCTATCATATCTTTACCTCTGTAAACATGCGCACAAATGTACTATGTTCCAAAATTAGACAAAATGGTTGTATAACTTTGGCAAGTACGCTACAATGGAGGCATGATGCAACAGGAAGGACCAAATCGCAATGAGTTTTGAGGCAAGTATTAGGCAACTGCGTGGCAATGCGGGGCTTTCGCAGCAGGCGGTGGCCGATGCAGTTGGGATTGCCCGCGCGACGTATATCAAGCTAGAGAATGGTGGCCGCGAGCCAAAGCTTGGCGAGCTGACGAAGATTAGCCAATACTACGAAGTTGGCGTGCAAGAATTGATTAGCGGCATTGCCATGACGGACACTGTTGCACAGCAAGCTCAGCACAGTCCGTGGCGGGTGGCGGACGATGCAGCACTGCATGTGAGCGATGCACCAGCCGAATACCGCCACGATGATGCGCAGCGTGCCCAGCCTACGGCTGCTCAGTCGCGCGATGCTATCCCGCGGCTCCACACCACCAAACTGCGCCAGGTGTTACTCTATACGCTAGGCAAGATTGGTGCGCGGCCCAATGTGGGCGAGGCGGTGCTGCATCGGCTGCTGTACTTTATTGATTTTGATTATTACGAGCGCACAGGCAAGAGCATTACTGGCCTGGCGTATCTGCACGAGACCTATGGGCCCGCGCCGGCTGCAGATTTGCAAGCTTTGGTCGATGAGATGCGGGCCCGCGATGAGCTTGATGTTATCGAGACGAAGCACTTTAGCCACAAGCAGCGCAAGTTCCTTCCGCTCAAGAATGCCGAGCTGAGCGAGCTCAGCGCCAACGAGATCAAGCACATCGATGCCGAGCTAGAGCGCCTCGGGAGCAAGAGCGCTGCCGAGCTGAGCAACCTTGCCTACAAAGATGCGCCATGGGTGATTGCGAAATATGGACAGACGATTGATTACCGCGACACGTTTTATCGGACAGACGTTACCTCTGTAATCGAGTCAGATGATGATTTATAAGCAGGCAACAGAATTTTCAAGTGATCTCCAAGCGCTGGCACAGCGCATTCCCACGCTGCCAGCCGATATTGAGCGCGTCAAGCCGCGGCTGGTGCGTATCTTTGCTGAGCCAAGCGAGGCGGTGGTGGCGGATTTTCGCCAGCAGCTCTTTGCGTGTGGCAAGGCGGCCATTATACAGCAAACTGCTCAGTGCACAGTAGTGCAGCTCTGCCTCGATACCGACACAACAGCCTATCGACGGGCGGTGTGGCTGGTGTTTGCGGTAGTGCGAGCACTGCCGCGTAGTGTACCGTCGCGGGCTGCTCGAGCTGCCAGCACGATTATCCTTATCGAGGTCTACGCCACCCCTGATAAAGCGCATGGGGACAAGCGGCGTATCAAGCGAATTATGAACAAATTGGAGGAGGCATAATGTAGAGCAACAGGGTACTCACACTGGTCGAAAATAAGCTGCGTAGAAGAGAAGAGAGCCACGCATGGCTGATGGGGTTGACAAACAAGACGCGATTTGCTAGAGTAGTGTCCTTGGGTCTGGGGTATAGACAATACTACTCTTGTCCGGTTTGCTGTCTTGTGACTGTGTGATACCACTGTTTTTTGCACTCCGCTTTCTACCGCTTATGCTTCCTCCGACCAAATACTCGCTCTAGGCTCCCAATATTAGAGCGAGTATTTGGGCTGAGGCATCCATACCTCTCGAGATGCGAGATGCGAGAGGCGCTCCATCGATGTGGTGCGCCGCGTAGCTACAAATAAAGCACCCGTCACAAACTATTCATAACAGTGTAGCACATTTGTTGCAATTTTGTGCAAAATAAGCAAATAAGTATCAGTCGCTAGCGATACATACCACGCTTGCGATTTTGCAAAAATAGCACAAGACTAACGACGAAGGCGATGGCATATACGGTGATAAAGAAGGCATAAAGGCATAATGAGATAATTGCCTCATGAGAAGGAACATTCCAGAGGTTTGGTGCTATCACATAGGTTTGTTTGGTATAGCTTTCTCCAAGCACCCCGACTGTTGCGTGGGCAATTATCTCAAGTAGGTTAACAATGAGCATGCCACCAGTAACGAATAGACCCTGCGACACACTGCTATCACCCTCCGTTTGCTCTGGTGCAACAATGAGCAAAATCGGCAGTATGCCAAGGTTTACATAAATAATGTAGCTGTACGCAGCGCCAAGAATACCAAAAATAGCGGCAATGACGATGTACAACACCAACAGCGCAAATAATAGCCCGGCAGACACCCAGCGAATAACTGCACCAAATGACGAGCCAGTGCGTCGCATGGCTGTAGGCGAATAAGCTGGCGGCATTGGTGCTGGTGTGCTTTGTAGCTGCTGAGGTGGCTGTGGGGGGTGTTGTCCGTATGGCTGTGGTGGTTGTTGCTGGGGATATGGTTGCTGGACGTACGGCTGAGGCTGCTGAGGTTGCTGTGGGTATGGTGAGGAAGGTGTCATAGTAGATTGATTATAATACAGAGACAAGCGATGCGCCAGCAAAAATAGCCCAATAGCCCAGCCCTAGAGTATCGCCGTTGCTCATACCTCTCTGCGCGAGGGCGAACTGTACGAGTTTCGGGGCTATGCTGACACCAGGGTGGTGAGGGGTGTAGCGTGTTTGAGCGCTGGTTTTTGTAGGCAGCACAGCAATTTGCACAACTTTGCGCGCGATAGAATTGCAAAAATTGTCGCATCTGCTATAATGAGGAGCGATATGGTACAAGTAACACGAAAAGACGAGCGCGAGGCGAATGAGAACATCATCCGTCGGTTTAACAGCCGAGTGTTGAAGAGCGGTGTGCTAGCAAAGGCACGGGCATCGATGCGGTTTGCCAAGCCGATCAGCAAGACCGATCGCCGCAAAAAGGCGATTACCCGTCGTCAGCGCAAGGCTGACAAGATGGCCAAAGTTCGCCTGGGGATCCGCTAGGTGACGACGCTCAAGCAGCGTATCAAAGACGAAATGAAAGCCGCTTTGCTTAGCGGCGATCGTTTTGTTGGTGACACCTTGCGCAACCTTGGTGCTGCTATCCTTGATGAGGAGGTGAAGCAGGGCGTGCGCGAGACTGGCCTGGACGATGCTGCCGTCGAGCAGGTGATCGTCCGTGAAGTGAAGAAGCGGCGCGATGCCGCAGCAATCTATCGCACCAATGGTCGCCCTGAACTTGCTGAGCCCGAGGAGCGCGAGATGGCAGTGCTCCAGCACTATCTGCCACAGCCACTGAGTGATGAGGAGTTGCAAGCCGTGGTGACCCAGATGATTGCCGAGCTTGGGGCAGATAATCCACGGATGACGGGTCAGGTGATTGGCGCTGTTAAGGCTAAGGTGGGCAACCGGGCCGACGGTGGGGCCATTGCCCAGCTGGTGCAACGTGCCCTTGCCCCGTAGTTTTATGACACGAGCAATAATTTTTCTTAATAATAACTATAACCACATAATAACAAGGAGGCACAGATGATTCTTTTGTTTGGCCCAACTGGTGCCGGTAAGAGTATGCAAGGGCAGATGCTGGCAGTACGCCAGGGGTGGAAGTGGCTCTCGACGGGTGAGATGCTGCGCCAGAGCACCGATCCAGCGGTGATCGCTACCCTCAAAGCTGGTGAGCTCGTGAGTGATAAGCTTACCTACCAAGTCTTCGATCATGCGGTGCAAGAGGCGTATCGCAAGCATTACCAAAACATTATTGTTGATGGATTCCCACGTACGAAAGAGCAAGCCGCGTGGCTTGATGACCACCTCGCACGTACTGGTGATAACATTGACCTCGTCGTGGTGCTGGAAGTGCCTGAGCAGGAAATTATGCGCCGCTTAGCCAAGCGAGGCCGAATGGAGGATACACCCGAGACGATTGCGCGTCGCATGGCCATCTACCGCCAAAAGATGTACCCAGTACTTGGTATCTTTGCTGAGGCTGGGGTGAAAATCATTCACCTCGACGGGACTGGCACCGCGGGCGAAGTGCACGACCGGATTTATGACGAGGTAATGCACGCATGGCCCAACTAATTACTGGTGTCAAGACGCCCGAGCAACTCGAGGCAATGCGCGAAGGAGGTAAGCGCCTGGCACAGATTTTTGCTGATATCCGTCAATTTGTCCATGCCGGGGTAAGCGAGAAGCAGATCGATGCCTTTACGGCAGAACGGATTGCTGCCTACGGTGCTGAGCCAACCTACAAAACCCCAGAGGTGAATTTCCCTGGGGTAATTTGTATTAGCACCAACGAAGCAATCGTCCATGGCGTACCAAGCGATTATATCTTGCAGCGGGGCGATGTGGTCAGTTTTGACCTCGTTATTACCTACCGCGGGATGAAGACAGACAGCGCCTTTACTATGGTGGTGGACGATGCACCCACTGGGGCTATTAAGCACCTACTCCACACCACTGAGCGCAGTCTCTATGCTGGCATTGACGCGATCAAAGGGCCAGTGCGCACTGGCGATATTGGTGCAGCGGTGGAAGCTGTGCTACAAAGGGGCCGCCTTGGGATTATTCGCGAGCTGGTGGGGCACGGTGTGGGCCTCGAGATGCACATGCCACCCGACGTGCCCAACTATGGTCGCAAAGGCACTGGCCCGCTGCTCCAGCCTGGCGATACCATTGCTATCGAGCCTATGGCTACCCTAGGTGGTAGCGCTATCTACAGTGATACTGCTGGCGATGGCTGGACAATTTACAGCCGTGATGGTAGTCTGGCTGCCCACTTCGAGCACACTGTCCTTATCACTGAGACAGGGGCGGAGATTATGACGAAGCTGTAGAGTGTTGATTTGCCAACACAGTACCAGGTCTAGAAACTCGTCAGGATAATGAATGACGAGTTTATGCTATACTAAGCATACATTAAAGTAACTACAGAGGTATAGATATGGCGACAGACAAGACAATAGTGCCAACACCACGTACGTTAAAAATGTGGTTTAGTGTGGAAGATGTCAATACAGAATGCTACCTGAATATCACTGGCATCGATGATAATGATAATGCTGTACAAGTTCCATTTACAAACTGGTATAGCTTAACAAGCCCTGAGGATATGCACCGTCTCTTCACAAGAGACCTTAGTCCTGGTTATTTCCCGTATGGCTTTGCAGCAGGGACATTCGAGCTTGAGCAGTGGTATACCCAGATTGCCTTTCGTCCAATTGATAGGGTTATAGATAAAAGAAACCGTCCACCAGTCGTCTATATGACAGTTGTTGGTGATGGAGCAGGGTCTGATGGAATCTGGGATATACCGGTTGACCCCGAACAAGTGCGCAAAGAATACTGCCGCGCCTTTCGGGAATTCTATAAAGAGAGGCATGAGGAGCTCGCCAAGGAAGGGGTTCGGCTTGGAGAGACTGATTTTCGGGATGTTTAGTATACGATTAGCTTTACTTACTCCTCATATTGTACAAGACACAGCATAACCTGTATAATGGTACTATGCATGAAAATTCTCAATACGCAGTAGGAATAGATGTCGGGACGACGACGATTCGATGCGTGGTGGGGCATATGAATCCAGAGACAGGCACGCCGACAATTGTGGGCGTAGGGCAGGCACCGAACAGTGGTATGCGCAAGGGTATGGTGGTCAATCTCAGTGGCCCGGCCCGCACGATCGACGAAGCGCTGGGCGAGGCCGAGCGGATGAGTGGCTACGAAGTCAACAGCGCAACGGTGAGCGTTAATGGTGCGCACATCACCAGCACTCGTGCCACGGGGATGATTGCCGTGGGCACGATCGATCACGAGATTAATAATGATGATGTAGCGCGCATCGAAGAAGTTGCGACAACAGGCAAAGTGCAGGCCAACCGCGAGATCCTCGAGGTCGTGCCACATAGCTATACGCTCGATGGCCAAGCGGGGATCAAAGACCCGCTGGGCATGACGGGCACGCGGCTGGAGATTGATGCCAATGTCGTCTCGGCTTTAGCGCCCTATGTAGCGAATTTGCAAAAAGCGGTGGAGATGGCGACCGTCCACCCTCACGCCATTACACCAGCGGTATTGGGGGCGGCTAAGGCAGTGCTGAATGAGCGGCAGATCGAGAGCGGCGTAGCAGCGGTTGACCTTGGTGGGGCAACGACCAGTGTGGCAGTCTTCGAAGAGGGGGACTTGCAGTATGTTGGTGTCATTCCAATGGGCAGTGTGAATGTCACGAACGACCTCGCTATTGGCCTCAAAACTGACCCTGATGTTGCAGAATTGGTCAAGGTCAAGCATGCTGCGGCTGGCATCAAAGCAAGTGACGCGGTGGCCAAGGTGCGGCGCGATAAGGAATTGTACGAGTTTGCTACAGAGGAGATTGACGAGATTGTTGATGCCCGACTGGAGGAGATTTTCGAGGCGGTGCAGAAGGAGCTCAAGAAGGCAGGCCGCGCTGGCAAGCTGCCCAGTGGTGTTGTGCTGACTGGTGGCATGGCTCAGATGCGTGGCATGGCGAGCTATGCCAGGGAACAGCTGGGAGTAGCCGCTCGGGTAGGCCGACCAACTGGCTTTACGAGCGGGGTGGCTGACCAGATAGAAAAGCCGCAGTTCGCCACTGCGGTGGGCTTGATGCTCGCCGATAGCGAAGGTGGCCACCAGCCTGCCCAGGCTTACACCAACAGTGGTACAGCGCACGCCAAGGGTGCACTGAGCTGGCTACGTCGGCTGCTGGGAGGGCTCAAGGCCTAGAATCATACCGATGAGGATGATATACTAAATGGTAATGGTAAAGTTGATAGTTGCACAAGGGGAGAAACGTGAATGCCGGAAGTAAAACCAAGCGAGATCCAAACCTTTGCTAGTATCAAAGTCGTTGGCGTCGGAGGCGCTGGTGGGTCTGCTGTTAATCGAATGAAAGACGCCGGCCTGGCTGGCGTGCAGTTCATTGCAATGAACACCGATGCTCAGGCGCTGCATAATTCGCAAGCAGATATTAAGATTCATCTTGGGCATAACACCACCAATGGCCTTGGTGCTGGTGCTGACCCCAGTGTAGGTGAGGCTGCGGCACGTGAGTCGCTCGATGAGATTCGCCAGGCGCTTGAGGGGGCAGATATGATCTTCGTGACGATTGGTGCTGGTGGTGGCACAGGCTCGGGGGCTGGCCACGTGGTAGCAGAAGTAGCACGTGATCTCGGTATTCTCTGTGTGGGCGTGGCCACTAAGCCCTTTACCTTTGAAGGCGAGAAGCGGCGCATCAATGCCGAGTGGGCTATCAAGCAGTTGGGGCGGCAAGTCGATACACTCATTACCATTCCCAACGATCGCTTACTTGACACGATTGACCGCCGGACGCCACTACTTGAGACCTTTAAGATTGCCGATGATGTACTGCGCCAAGGTGTGCAGGGGATATCGGAGTTGATTACTGAGCATGGGCTGATTAACCTCGACTTTGCTGACGTCAAGGCAATTATGAGCAGTGCTGGTAGTGCACTGATGGGGATCGGCCGGGCTAGTGGCGAAGACCGAGCTCAGATGGCAGCCCAGCAGGCAATTGATTCACCACTGATTGAGGTGTCGATCAACGGTGCCAAGGGTGTGCTCTTCAATGTGACGGGTGGCTATGATATGAGTATGGCCGAGATTCAAGAAGCGGCCGAGATTATCACTGGTGCGGTGTCGTCCGATGCCAACATTATCTTTGGTGCGACGCTCAAGCCTGAGCTGGAGGATGAGTTGATTATTACCGTTATCGCGACTGGCTTTGACAGTGATTCGTTC